>CAMPUN010000145.1 GCA_946997275.1 uncultured Porphyromonas sp. | reverse complement strand
GCTCAGATCATCGCCGTCTTTGACAATCTAGCGATGAACGAGCCGAAGGATCAGTTCACCGTTGGTATCGTCGACGACGTCACCTTCAAGTCTCTTCCCCTAGGCAAGGAGGTCGAGCTCGAGAGCGATGCTTACGAAGCTAAGTTCTTCGGACTAGGTGCTGACGGTACGGTCGGTGCAAACAAGAACTCCGTCAAGATCATTGGCGAAAACACCAATAAGTACTGCCAGGCTTACTTCGCTTACGACTCTAAGAAGAGCGGTGGCTTTACCGCCTCTCACCTACGCTTCGGCGATCAGCCCATCCGTAGCACCTATCTAGTCGTACGCCCCAACTTCGTCGCTTGCCACGTACCCGCTTACCTACGCATGTACGACGTCCTCGCAGGTCTTCGCAAGGGTGGTACGTTCCTACTCAACTCTGTCTGGGATCTAGACAGCATCGAGGAGCACCTACCCAACCACATCAAGCGTTACCTTGCTGAGAACGAGATCTCCTTCTACATGATCAACGCTACCGAGATAGCTCAGCGCATTGGTCTAGGCAACCGCACGAACACGATCCTGCAGAGCGCCTTCTTCAAGATCTCTGGCGTCATCCCTTACGATCTCGCAGTGGAGCAGATGAAGAAGTTTATCGTCAAGTCTTACTCTCGCAAGGGTGAGGACATTGTCAATAAGAACTTCGCAGCTGTCGACGAGGGTGCCAACGTTATCCAGGTTCCCGTCAAGGCTGAGTGGGCTAACCTACCCGACGAGCCCGCAGTCGAGCATGAGGGCGACACAGACTTCGTACGCAACGTGGTACGCGTCATCAACGCTCAGCGGGGTGACTCACTCCCCGTCTCTGCCTTCGCAGGTCGTGAGGATGGTACCTGGGACTCTGGTACGGCCGACTCTGAGAAGCGTGGCGTCTCTGACCTCGTACCTGTATGGATCGAGGACAACTGTATCCAGTGCAACCAGTGCGCTTTCGTCTGTCCTCACGCTACGATCCGTCCATTCCTACTCAACGAGAAGGAGGCTCAGGGTACCGACGTAGCGCTACTCGACGCTACGGGCAAGGGCTTCAAGGAGGCTGGTCTTAAGTTCCGCATTCAGGTCAACTACCTCGACTGTCTCGGTTGTGCCAACTGTGTCAACACCTGTCCAGGCAACAAGCAGGGTAAGGCGCTCAAGATGGTTCACCTCGACGAAGTTCGCGACAAGCAGTGCGACTGGGACTATATGCGTCATCAGGTGACCAACAAGTCTTACATGGTCGACGTACAGTCCAATGTCAAGAACTCGCAGTTTGCACAGCCTCTCTTTGAGTACTCTGGAGCTTGCTCTGGTTGTGGTGAGACACCTTATGTCAAGCTACTAACGCAGCTCTTCGGAACTCGTCAGGTTGTGGCAAACGCTACGGGCTGCTCCTCTATCTACTCAGCCTCAGCGCCCTCTACTCCCTACACGACCAATGAGCGTGGCGAGGGTCCCGCATGGGCTAACTCCCTCTTTGAGGACAATGCTGAGTTTGGTATGGGTATGTACATCGCCTCTAGCTCGAACCGCAACCGCCTCGTACACCTCGTCAAGGAGGTTCTAGAGGAGGGCAAGGAGCCTATTAGCGACGAGCTACGCCAGCTACTCAGCGAGTGGGTCGAGCAGCGCTTCGATGGCGATGCTTCACAGCAGCTCAGCTACAAGATCCTACCTCTGCTCGATGCTGAGGCTAAGGGTCACATGCACTACATCTACAACCTGCGTCATCACTTCGTCAAGCCCTCACAGTGGATCATCGGTGGTGATGGATGGGCATACGATATCGGCTTCGGTGGCCTCGACCACGTACTCGCTTCGGGCAAGAACGTCAACGTCCTCGTACTCGACACGGAGGTCTACTCCAATACGGGTGGACAGTCCTCTAAGAGTACGCCTCTGGGCGCTATCGCTAAGTTTGCCGCATCAGGTAAGCGTGTCCGCAAGAAGGATCTAGGTCTCATCGCGACCACCTATGGCTACGTCTATGTAGCTCAGATCGCTATGGGTGCCAACCCCGCTCAGACGCTCAAGGTACTCCGTGAGGCTGAGGCTTACGAGGGCCCATCACTCGTGATCGCTTACTCACCCTGTATCTCACACGGACTCAAGGGTGGTATGGGCAATGCACAGAACGAGCAGAAGCGCGCCGTAGAGTGTGGTTACTGGCACCTCTGGCACCACGACCCACGTCGTGAGCAGGAGGGCAAGAACCCCTTCGTACTCGACAGCAAGGAGCCAGACTTCACGAAGTTCAAGGACTTCCTCAAGGGCGAGGTACGCTACGCTTCACTCTTCAAGATGTACCCAGAGATTGCTGAGGAGCTAGCCAACGAGTCACTCCGCTCCGCTTACAAGCGCTACAGCACCTACGTACGTATCTCATCTACCGAGTGGGAAAACAACTACGGTCCTCTCGCTGACATCCTCGATGCCAAGCCCGAGCCCACCACGCCTGAGGAGGTACATGCCGTAGACCTCACCTAGTCTGTCTGACTATCCCGAGCCTGCGGCATAAGCTCCAGCAGGCTCCATCCTTACGGAGGCTCACTCTACTAACGAGCCTCTCCAACATAGCAAAGCCGTGTAGCCATCCGAGCTACACGGCTTTTGTTGTGCTTACGCTCCGCATCCCCCACACAAACAGCTTGTAACCAGCTCCCAAAGCCATGGGAGCAAATCGTTCCACCACGCATGGGATAAAAAAATCCTGTCCTTTCTGACTTTTATCGGACAGCAATAATCGGCAAGCAGTTCCGCTATCTCTTGAAACAGTCCTTGATAAAAACTCCAGTGTCTCCAAAGCCCCTATGCTTTGAAGACACTGGAAAATAGATAGAAGCTAAACTTCTTATTCGACAACTAGCACGTCAGGATCCCTAAACGCTTCTATAGCTGTAAAGCTCAGTTGAAACTTCTTTGGGGCATCGACTGGGACGTAGTAAATCTGGTCATATTCAGAAAGCAATTCAGGATGAGCATCTCCATAAGGAGGTTGATGTCTTTTAGTGTCACTCGATTGCCCAGTCCTAAAGGAAGACCACTGTGTGAAAGTACCTGATATTACCCCCTTGACACACGCTCGTGAAGAGTTCTTTTTGTAGATGTTGACTTTTACATCCTCTCTTGCCACCAATGAGGGAATCCGAAAATAAGGAGCTTTCTTACGCAGCTCTTCATAAATAGACGGGATATACTGTTCGTCCATTCTAAGTCTATCGTAAAAGAAGACAGAAGCACGATGAACGACCCAATCCTCGGGAGAGACCTGAAGGTGGATAGAGGCAAAGCTTCTGTGATTCGGATGCAGTGTGCCCATCACTCCTCGCAATAGAAACCAAGACTCTCCCTTGTAGTTATACCATTGGGCATAGAACATACAGTCTACATCTGGTTGTTTGAATAGAGTCACACCTTTGTAAGGCTTAAATGCATAAAAAGTTGCGATGCTATCGTCTATGTTGATTCCTATATAGTCTGTCCTCTTGGGAGGGGGAATCATAATGTGATCTAGGGATACATCTTCTCGCTCTGATTTCGCACTCGTAAACAAGTCACACGAAGCTAGGAGTAGTATGGACAGTACAAATAGTACACTCCAAACGACGTTTATGTTGAATAAATATCTCTTTATCATGCCTGTTGTTTCTGCTAAATTATCACGGATTAGAACTTACTTCTTAATTGCAGAGAATGAGCGACACTCTTGTCCTATACTCACTCTTCAGACGCAATTTCTATTATTGGATAGCCGTCTAAAGACTCTATGGCCGTAAAGCTTAGCTGAAACCTTTTAGGTTCATCAACAGAGGTATAGTAAATTGGACCAGACATCGAATACTCTTCAGGATAGAAATCTGTGTATGGGGGGTCTAACCTTCTAGAGCTGCGGTCTTGCTCGACCACATAGTTTGACCACTGTGTGAAAGAGCCAGTAATTACACCCTTGACACACTTCTCTGATGACATCTTCTTATAGATGTCAACCTTTAGGTCTTCTCTTGCCACTAGTGACACCCAAAGTAGATCTTCATCTTGTCTCTCTAGTTCTGCAAAAATATTGGGGATATAGCTTTTGTCCATACTAAGGTGATCATGAAAAAACACTGAAGCCTTATGAACAACCCAATCCTTTGGAGACATCTGAAGATGGATGGATACAAAGCTCTTATAGTTAGGGTGTAACGTCCCCATAACACTCCGGAATAGAAACCATGACTCCCCCTTGTAGTTATACCACTGAGAATAAAAGATACAGTCTACGTTGGGCTCTGCGAATAGGTACACCCCTTTATATGGGTTCAATGTGTAAAAAATGGCTACACTATCCGCAATATTCAACCCTATGTAGTCGGTTCGTTTAGTTGGGGGGATCATAATATGGTCTAGAGGCACCTCCTCTCGCTTTGGCTCTGAGCTCCAAAATAAATCACACGAAGCTAACAGAAATATGGAGATTACAAAGAAGGCAAACCCTACGATACCCTTTTTAGATAGATCCTTCGTTGTCATATT
>CAMPUN010000144.1 GCA_946997275.1 uncultured Porphyromonas sp. | reverse complement strand
CTCCGATATTTAGAAAATCTGAATCTCTCCCGAAGAAATCCCGAATAGCTCCGTGGAAAACAGCAAATCCCTCGGAGGCGTGAAATGAAACTTCGGAAGAATGAAATGAAAGTTCGGAAGAAAGAAACCATAAGTCCGAAGAATTGCTCCGTTCCTCGCTGGATAATCCAAGATCTCCACCGAGGAATCTTGCGATTTCCCTTGATAGTGCCGTAGGTGAACTCATTCTGCATAATCCGTCAGCCCAGATGCGAACAGTTTCTTCTAGATGAAACTCCAGTTTCCTCCGCATGAAAATGGATTTTCTCCCGTATGAAAATGGATTTTCACCCGTATGAAACTCCAGTGCCAAAGGGGGGTGAAACTTTAGTTTCATTAGGTGAAACCAAGGTTTGGCGGGGTTTTGCTTCGACGGCTCAGAGGCATTCGTCGCATACCGCTCCAACCAAAGGTGTAAAGGTCAAAATAAAGAACAGGCACAAGAGTGACTGTTCTCCGTTTAATAACTATTTAATTGATGCTTTCTACAAGCTGTATCTTGGTCTAGTACCCTTATCGGAGCAAGAATTTCAAGTACACTTGAAATTTCTCTGTAAGTAGAGGTATTTTTCAAGTGTACTTGAAATTTCTGGGCTGGTTAGCGAGAGCGGCGCTTGCGTCGGAAGTAGGAGACTATCAGTTCACGGCACTCCTCCTCGCAGATGCCCCCCATGACGATACTCTTGGGGTGGGGGAGCGTACTGCTGTAGCGCATGTAGCCGCCCTTGGGGTCGGCCGTGCCGTAGACGATACGACCTATCTGTGTCCAGCGCAAGGCTCCCATACACATGGGGCAGGGCTCGACGGTCACGTAGAGCGTGCACTGCGGGAGGTACTTGCCACCGATGGCTGCGGTGGCCTGAGTGATGGCGAGCATCTCGGCGTGGGCCGTGGGGTCGTTGAGCAGCTCGACTTGGTTATGACTCTTTGCTAAGATGCGTGTGCCGACCGCTATGACAGCTCCGATGGGCACTTCGTCAGCTTCGTAAGCTACGAGAGCCTGCTGGAGGGCTAGCTGCATCATGCGCTCGTCTAGGAGCGGATCTATGGGAGGGAGCCCAGTCATACCTTAGCGATAGATCGAGTCGAGTGTGTCGAAGAGCTCGGCACCACGTAGGGAGCGCGCAGCGATCGTCCCGTCAGGCGCTATCAGCATGATCTCGGGGATGCTATAGATACCGTAAGTGATGGATGTGCGGGCGGAGGGATCGTAGAGTTGTGGCCACTGAAGCTGGTACTCGGACTGTAGCATCTTTAGATTGTACAGATCGTCCCAGAGGAAGATGCCGACCATGTTCAGTCCTCGCTCATGGTATGTGTTGTAAGCTTTGATTAGGTTAGGCATCTCGTTGAGACAAGGTCTGCACCAACCAGACCAGCAGTGCAGGAGGGTGTAGCAGCCCGGGAGCAGCTGGTCGGATAGATAGGTCGTATCGCCCTGCAGTGTCTCCAAGGGGAGATCCACTATGGGGGTGCCAGGAGCGGTTCGGTAGAAGTTGTCTACGGTACGTAGGTAGAGATCTATCTCTTTATTCTTCAAGACAAGGGGTCCCATATGGCTTCGCACGAAAGGCGCCATCTCGAGAAGGCTCTCATAGTTGATCGTCAGGAGCATTACCGAGGCGATGATTCCGACGGGGTCGTTGGGGTGTCGCAGGCAATAGTCTTTAGCCAGTGCGGTGTAGTTGTCGATGGTGGTCTTAAAGCCCTGGCCGAAGGCGTCATAGAGCGCACTGTCGGGTGGTACGTTGGCCAGCTTTCGCTTGAAGTCACCTCCCAAGCTGTCGAGGGAGACGTAGAGGCGGTCGAGCTCTTGATTGAGATAGTCACCCTCGATTAGTCTACGCTTGATGAAGTCAATAGCGAGTGGCTGTGTCGAGAGGATGATTGGGATAGTCTGCTCTCCGGTTATCTCTAGGTAAGCGACGTCTTGGCTCATGCTGTCCACATAGTTGCCCTTGAGGTGGAACTCCCCTTCGTACACAAAGCAGCTGTCGATGGTCTTACCGTCTAGAATTAGCTTGACCAAAGGCGGGTCGGCACCCTCTTGCGCATTGGAGTATCCTGATATGTGGTATTTCTGCTGGTGGCAACTGCAGAGGAGACCCAGCACAAGGATGGGGAGCAGGAGTAGTGTCCTAGAGAGGTGTTGCTGTGTGGTGTGAGTGGACATGGGCGGAGGAAAGGAACTATTACGACTGGGGCATCAAGATGTCTAGCAACTCCTTGACCCCTTGCGTGGCTACCTTCTGAATGTGTGTGACATGAGCGATGCCGTGCGTATTGACCTCTTTGGGATCAATGAGGTAGATGGGGGTGCCGTTTGGGACGTAAGCGAGGAGGCTCGCAGCGGGGTAGACGTTCAGCGAAGTACCGACGACCACCATGATGTCTGCCTGGCTTGCCTCACGAATGGCTGGCTCGATCATGGGGACTGCCTCGCCAAACCATACGATAAAAGGTCTCAGCTGCGACCCATCAGGAGCCAGGTCGCCCACATGCAGGTCGGGGTGCTTGGGATCGACGGGGTAAGTCTTCTGGGTATTGCGCACGGAGCAGTTTTTCATCAGCTCGCCATGGAGGTGGATGACCTTGCTGCTGCCAGCACGCTCGTGGAGGTTGTCCACATTTTGCGTCACGACGGTCACATCGTACTGACGCTCTAGCTCAGCTAGCCCGTAGTGTGCCGCATTGGGCTCGCAGCCTACATAGTCGCGGCGACGAGCATTGTAGAAGTCTAGTACCAGCTGAGGATTGCGTACGAAGCCCTCGATGGAGGCTACGTCCTGGACGGGGTAGTTCTCCCACAGCCCGTCACTATCTCTAAAGGTCGATATGCCACTCTCGGCACTGACGCCGGCGCCGGTGAGGATGACCAGCTTGCGCTTCGCTTGATTACTTGGATTAGTCATAGTGTTTGTCTTTTTTATAGTGTACGCCTAAGGTACGAAACTTATCTCTCAAGGTCAAATAAGGGCTCGGGCTGCAAGAGCTGGAAGCCCTGTCGGTGCAATGGACAGGAGCCGTACTGGCGGATCCCCTCACGGTGTTGCGCTGTCGGGTAACCTTTATTTTGCTCCCAGCCGTAGTGCGGGTATTCTTGCGCTTGCTGGGTCATATACTCGTCTCGGTGCGTCTTGGCTAGGATAGAGGCGGCGGCAATGGCGAGGTAGCGGTCGTCGCCCTTGACGATGGTGTGGTACTCGACTTCGTCGGGGCGTGGGTCGTAGTAGTTGCCATCAATGAGCAGACGCTCGGGTATGCAGGGCAAGGCTTCGATGGCGCGCTGCATGGCAAGCATAGAGGCGTGGAGGATGTTGATCCGCTGGATCTCCTGAACGGTTGCCACGCCCACGGCCCACGCTGTGGCGTGCTCCTCAATGAAGTGGCGTAGCTCTTCGCGTTGCTTTGCGGTGAGCTTCTTACTATCTCGCAGATGCGGGTGGTCTAGCGTGTCGGGCCAGACGACTGCTGCCGCATAGAGGTCGCCAGCGAGGGCTCCTCGTCCAGCCTCGTCACAACCGCACTCGATGAGTCCGTCCGATGCGTAGCGATGTAGTAAGGACATAGCCACCTTTAGCCTAGCATGGTGAGAGCACGGTGTAGCGCTTTCGCAAAGATCTCTAGATCCTCGTGCGTGTTGTACAGACCGAGGGAAGCTCTGATCGTGGCATGGTGTCCCATACCCTCGATGAGCGGGATGGCGCAGTGATGGCCCGTGCGGAGTGCTACGCCCTGCTGGTCTAGGAGCAGACCGAGATCGTAAGCGTGTGCCTGGTGGCTGATGAAGGTGACGACGGCTCCCTTGCCAGGGGCGGTGCCGAGGATCTCGAGCGAAGGCTCCTGACTGATGATCTGCGTGAGATGCTCTAGGAGCTCGGTCTCGTAAGCGTGGATGCGGTCCAGACCGATTGCGGAGAGGTACTCAACGGCTGTGGCGAAGGCGTGCGAACCGATGAAGTCGGGCGTGCCTGCCTCAAACTTGTACGGCAGTTCGTTGAAGGTGGTCTCCTCAAAGGATACGTGCTCGATCATTTCGCCACCATACTGGTAGGGCGGTATCTGCTCGAGGAGCTTACGCCGTCCCCATACGATGCCGATGCCTGTGGGGCCGTACACTTTATGAGATGAGCAGACGTAAGCGTCGATGCCGAGCTCTTGCACATTGACCGACATGTGGGGCGCAGACTGTGCTCCATCGACGATGATGATGGCGCCCTTGTCGTGAGCCAGACGGGCTAGCTGTGCGACGGGATTGACCGTGCCGAGGACGTTGCTCACATGCGCCACGGAGACGATCTTAGTACGGTCGGAGAGTAGCGCCTCAAAGGCGGGGAGGTCTAGCGAACCGTCCGCCAGAAGCGGAGCGACGCGCAGATGCGCTCCTTTGCGTAGGCAGAGTTGTTGCCACGGCACAAGGTTAGCGTGGTGCTCCATGGCGGTGATGAGCACTTCGTCATCGGGGCCGACGAGCGTTTCGCCAGCCGTAGAGGCTAGCAGGTTGAGCCCCTCGGTGGTGCC
>CAMPUN010000143.1 GCA_946997275.1 uncultured Porphyromonas sp. | reverse complement strand
GCGACCGCTGGTAGCGGGAAGGTGCGATAGCTCATTCCCACGATCAGCTCGTATTGTGTCAAGTCGTAATGCTGACGCAAGTGCCGTACGAGGCGCCTGCTCTTCACCTGCCAGAGCGCATCAGCGAGCGCATAGAGCGACCTTCCCCTCTTGGGGGCTAGTGGCACACGCTCTAGATGATTTGCAGGCAAACTACTCGTGCGCTCCACAGAGCCGTGAGAGCCTTGGTGATCTCCTCTGATCTCTTCGCTCACCACGTCGACCTGCCACTCTTGCTGGGGAAGGCGCTGCAGGAGTGCCGTGATGCGAGGTGCAAACTGCGGGGGGAGCAGGTCGGTCAGTAGCAGGATACGGTGAGGGAGCATAGGAGCGAGAGGTCTATAGTCCAACGATGTCAGGCGCTGGCGAGAGCTTGATGATCTGGCGCAGCAAGGCTCGGTAGAGGCGTGTGTGGTAAATGTGCGGATCGTCTAGCAGCAGGTTTTCATTGTGAAAGAGTAGCGTCACCTCGCCATGATACCGGTACGTCTGATCGACCAATGCCAGAGCCACCCGCTCAGCCTCTGCGTAGTCGAGGTGCATATACTTCTCATCATGTAGCGTGTAGTCCATCACCGTGAGCGGGTGCAGGATCAAGTCCGTGACCGCCATGCTCTGAGGATTGATAAAGCGCACAGGACGCGACGTGCCCAGCCTAAAGCCCGCCACATCGGCGTAGCTCATAGAGTAGTCATGATAGATGCCAGCACCGAGGAGCGCATTGTAGTCCTCAGGCTCACGCACCGCTAGGTAGTGATGACGAGAGCAGGTGACGGGCTCGCCCAGCTCTTTCTCCAGCTCTACCTTAGTCGCCTCCACCGCCTCGGGATGCTCCGAGCAGTAGAGATTTAGATGGAGACCAAACTCTACCTTACGCCTTCGCGCTAACCGCATGATGGCAGCGACCTTATGATTGTGTAGCGTGTAGTTTGGCTTATCCAGTGGATGCGGGCTAGGGGTCTTGATGAAAAAGATCGTTCGCACAGGGCTAGCACACTTACGCTGTGTCTCCACATTCCAGTCCAAGAAGCGTCCATAGCTAAAGAAGAGATCCTCGCTAGCCCGCGAGAAAGTATTGCGATAAGCAGCCCTCAGCGAGAGACGCTCCTTGAGGAGGAGGCGCAGGAAGCCCCGCACACCCGAGCTATAGTAGGGTTGGTCTAGATCATGTGTGAGCGCCACCGAGCTAAAGCCTGGCTTCATCGGCTGTACCGCCAGACCTATCTCGCCCATCAGTCGTCGTAGCTCCGCAGCATACTCATCCACCAGCGGACGCTCCAGAAAGCCCGCACGATAGGCCAGCGACTCCCGCCCGGGGTAGCGACCATGCTCATCCCTTCGCTTACGATAGTACATCTCCTCGTAGCGAGACAGTAGGAAGTAACTACTCGCCACAAGGTCTGCGTAGATAATAAGGCGTGTGCCATAAGGCGTCTCTAAGCTCTCCTCGCGAGGCTCCCCAAAGAGCAGAGGCATCCCATGCCACTCGGCGAGTGGCAGTGTGGGCATCGACTCGGCACGGCCATACTGCTCATAGTCAAAGAAGCCCGACGGCACGATCACCACACGATGATACGGCTCCGCCTCCTCCGGACGACAGTAAGCGACGTAGTCTGGGGAGCGCTGCTTCTGAGCGTGACGCGATATGCGGATCTTGCCCGATACGTCGAGCGGGGTCGCATCTCCGAGTAGGAAGGAGAGGATATATTCTGTCGCCTCGTAGTGTCGCATAGAGATAAGTCAATAGAGATGCCGTAGATAGTACCGACGCAATTGCAGACGCATGGCCAGCGTCTGTCGCCCCGCCTGCAGGCGCAGGTAAGGGTGTGGCACAGCTCCGAAGCTGCGAAAGAAGAAAGCGATGCCAGGCTGCATCGATCCCTCAAAGTCGAAGGTGTGACACCCCGCCTCTCGGCTCCATACGATAAGTCTATCCAGCAGCAGCGCCATTGCGTCCTCGCCCTCAGGCGTCCTCATCTGCCCCCCCGCAATGTAGTAGGCGGTGCCGGCATGATACGCCACAAAGGCTCCAGCCACAGGCTCCTCTGTCTGTGGTGAGAGCAGAAGTAGGACGGCACCCTGACGACGCGCCACGGCAGCCGTCACAAGACGTCTCAGTGAGGAGGCACAGAGATGGTCTCCTCCGCTACGCTCTAGACTCTTACGACAGAGCTTCACCAGCATCTCCGCACAAGTTGCCACATTCGTCTCCTCAGCCCAGAGCTCTCGTAGACCTAGGGCAGTGGCGCGACGCACCTTTCGCTGGATCAAACTATTGTACAGCTCTTGGGGCGACCTTTGCGCCAAATCTAGCAGATGCGTATAGGCGACCGAGCTACGCCATGCTCCCGCAGGCGTCTCACACGGGAGCCAGTCCCAATAGTCGAGCGGTAGGTGCGCCTCTATATAACGTAGCGATGAGGGGAGCGCCTCGCTGAGCGCCTTCATAGCTGCGAGGTGGGCAATGTATCGATCCCGATCAAAAGGCTCCTCCCCCACTGCTCCCGAACGATCACTCAGCGGCCCCGCAAACTGGCAGTAAGGAGGCACGATCAGGTGCCGTCGCGTAGGCATAAAGAGAGGCCACGCCAGTGTCGGAGCGCCTTCCTTAGTCCCTGCCGTAGAGAGCACCGACATATCCTCCCTCCCCGAAGCTGCGAGTAGCCACCAGGGCTGCACGTAGAGTGGTAGCGAAGGGGTCTCAGCACACCATCGCGTGTACTGCTCACTAGAGACGGAGAGAGTCACGGCCGACTAACTAAACCGTTGTGGGATCAAGAGATTAGCTGGCACAGCTCGTTGCTCATAAGCCTCCTCCGAGAGCTCACGCACAGCCTCCCATAGCAACTCTCTCACAGTTTCGACAGGCCACCCAGCGATACCACACCCCACTTCCGTAAGGTAGAAGGTAAGCTTCGGATGCTCTAGAGCAAAGCGTAGCAAGCGCGCCAAGCTAGCACGTAACGCCTCTGGAGCCACCCGTCGCATATCCTCACCAAGCGTCGGCAGAGCATAAGCCTGTCCAGTCAAACCCTCGGCGACACCCATCTCAGCGTTAAAGACGCGCCGAGCCGTGCGTGCTGCACCACCCATATGGTGCCCCAACAGATTGCTCCCGAAGACAAATATCTCGTTCTCACGGAGCACAGAAATGCGTTCTGGCGTATACGCCTCGTCTGTACGATCAGCGAGTCGCAGCCATCCATTCGGAGTCTGTAGAACTGTCATGATAACTATAGCTTGCTTTAGAGTTTACGACTGGGTTGCAATAGACCCAGCTCTATTTGATAGCGTGGATTAGAGAGGTTCGCAAGGTGCATGAGCTTTCGCTCACGCGCCCTACGTCCCTCAGACTATCTATTATATATCAAAGTCCTCGTCGACCAGCTGATCCGTTGTGTCTAGGGCTTCGCCCTCCTCACCTTCGTCAGCCTCTTGCGAGAGATGCAGCTTGCCCTCATGAGCCAGCTGATCCATCACCTGCTGAGCCACTTCGTCGGCCAGCTCAGGATTGTCATCCAGCAGCTCCTTGACCGCATCGCGACCCTGACCTATGTTATTGCCCTGATAGGAGAACCACGAGCCACTCTTCTTGAGGATACCCATGTCGGTAGCCGCGTCGATGATCTCGCCTACACGGTTGATGCCCTGACCGAAGAGTATGTCAAACTGAGCACAACGGAAGGGCGGAGCCACCTTGTTCTTGACCACACGCACGCTCGTCACCTTGCCGACCACATCGTCGCCCTTCTTGATCTGCTTGTAGGCACGTATGTCTAGGCGCACTGAGGAGTAAAACTTGAGCGCATTACCACCCGTCGTCACCTCGCTAGGACCCATGGGGCTATAGCCCGAGTTGATCTTCATACGTAGCTGATTGATGAAGATACAGCAAGTCTTAGAGCGACTCACAGCAGCCGTGATCTTACGCATCGCACGAGACATGAGACGTGCGTGCAGACCCACCTGCGTGTCCCCCATCTCGCCCTCGATCTCCGCCTTCGGAGTCAAAGCTGCTACCGAGTCTACCACCAGAATGTCGACCGCTGACGAACGAATCAGTTGCTCCGCAATGTCTAGCGCCTGCTCACCATCATCAGGCTGAGAGATCCACAGACGGCTAATGTCCACCCCCAGAGCCTGTGCATAGGTCGGATCAAAAGCGTGCTCCGCATCAATGATCGCAGCGATACCGCCCAGCTTCTGCGCCTCAGCAATAGCGTGGATAGCCAGCGTCGTCTTACCCGAAGACTCCGGGCCAAAGATCTCTATGATACGTCCACGAGGGTAGCCCCCGACACCGAGAGCTATGTCGAGCGTCAAGCTCCCCGAGGGGATCACACTCACATCCTCCACGGCATCATCCGCCATATTCATGATAGCGCCCTTGCCAAACTGCTTCTGTATACGTCCCATGGTAGTCTCCAGCGCCTTCATTTTCGCTGCGACATCTGTAATAGGAGGAGTGACGACAGTCCTCTCATTTTTCTTTGCCATATTTACCTAGTCATTAGTTGAATATCGGAGGT
>CAMPUN010000142.1 GCA_946997275.1 uncultured Porphyromonas sp. | reverse complement strand
CTCCCTCTGCTAAGTGTGGCTTGATCGGTAGCCCTTCCTTCATCAGTAGCGTGCCTCCAGGCTGTATTTGGCTACAAAACTCTTCAAAGCCTGCTAGGTACCCCGCATAGTCTCCGTAGATGTCTAGGTGATCTGCATCAGTCGAAGTCACGACAGCCATATAAGGGTTGAGGTGTAGGAACGAGCGGTCATACTCGTCCGCCTCTACCACCAGCAGATCAGAGTGGTCGGAGTAGATAAAGTTAGAGCCCGTATCCACAGCCAGCCCGCCGATGAATGCGGTACAGCTCACCTCCTTGGCACCATCTAGGATATGCGCTAGCATGTTGGTCGTCGTGGTCTTGCCATGCGAACCAGCAACAGCCAGTGTGCGATAGCTCTCGGCTATGACGCCAAGCGCCTCAGCGCGCTTTAGTACACGGAAGTGATGACTACGCAGATAGCATAGCTCAGGGTGGTCGTGCGGTATAGCAGGCGTGTAGATGACTAGCGTATTATCAGGAGTCATCGGAGCGCTCTCCAGCCACGAGGCGTCGCTGTCGTAGTGTATAGCGATGCCCAGTTGCTCTAGCTCGTCGGTGTACATGTTGTGTGAGCGGTCATAGCCCGACACATTGCATCCCTTGAGGTGATAGTAACGTGCTAGAGCACTCATGCCAGCACCTCCGATACCGATAAAATAAACGTAACTCATGCGTTAGCGAATGGTCTTTGCAAAGTAAAAAGAGACTACCATAGTAGCTCCATCTGATCCACGATGCGCTCTACAGCTTGCGGTGTAGCAAGGTCACGGAGCGCCGCCTTCATCTCCTCTCTACGCGTCTCATTTTTGAGTAGTTCAGTGATGGTGAGCCCCATCTGACCTACCGCTTCGCTGTCGGGAAGGAGGATTGCAGCGCCACGAGTAGAGAGTGCACGCGCGTTTTTCGTCTGATGATCCTCAGCCACATTGGGCGAAGGAATTAGGATGGCTGGTAGCTCCGAGAGACAAAGCTCCGAGACGCTCAGGGCACCCGCACGAGACACCGCCACATCGGCCAGACGGTAAGCTAGATCCATGCGCTCTACGTATGCCGAGACATAAGCCCGCTTACTAATATCATACTCCTTGATCAGCTCCTGTGCTTCATGCTCGTAGCTGCGTCCCGTCTGCCAGATCAATTGATAGCCTAGCTTGCTCCACTCAGGTAGCGCAGCCACGACCGACTCATTGATCGTCCGAGCCCCTAGACTACCGCCCATGACCAAGATAGTACGTGACAGTGAAGAGGGGAGCGCAAAGTAAGCGCACGCCTCCTCACGGGTCGTATGGTTGTACTCAATAGCGTGGCGTACGGGATTGCCCGTTAGGATGATCCGATCACTCGGGAAGAAGCGCTCCATACCTGGGTAAGCGACGCAGATACACTTTGCCTCACGAGCCAGGAGCTTATTGGTCACGCCAGCATAGCTGTTTTGCTCCTGTAGGAGCGTCGGGATACCGCTACGCTGAGCCTCCTTGAGCGTGGGGGCGCTCGCATAGCCACCCACACCGACGACTAGATCGGGGTGAAAATCTGCCAAAGTCTTGCGAACCATCAGGCGGCTCTTGATCAGAGAGCGCAGCACCTTAAAGTTGCGCCAGAGACGCTTGCGATCCATCCCCATGACCGGCAGGCCTACGATCTCATAGCCTGCAGCGGGGACACGCTCCATCTCCATACGTCCCAGGGCCCCGACGAATAGTATCTGACTCTCGGGATAGCGTCGACGTACCTCGTCGGCAATAGCTAGGGCGGGGTTGATATGTCCACCAGTACCGCCTCCGCTGATGATCACTCTAGGTTTGTTTGGCTCTTGCATAGCACGATGAGATCGATAAAGTCTACTGAGATAAAAAAGGTCTGTCGCAGTCAGTGCTAGCAAGCCCGACTGCTATCGCTTACAAATGTACGAAAAAGCACTCAACCGCCTGCCTCTCCTCCGTTTCATACGGACGAAACTTTATTTTCATACGGAGGAAAATTCATTTTCATGCGGGAGAAAATCCATTTTCATAAGGAGGAAACAAGCAAAGGCCTGGCTAAGGGTTGCGAATCAGCTCGGACAGGTTCGGTAACTTCCCGACGAATCATGTTTTCTCCTGAGGTATTCGGAAATCTCCATGGAGGAAATCAGAAATTCTTCCGAACTTTGAAATCATTCTTCCGAAGTTTCATTTCATTCTTCCGAAGTTTTACTTCATTCTTCGGATGAATTACTCCGTTCCTCGGTGAAGAATCGAAAATCCCCACGGAGGTGTTTGCACTATTTCCAGCCTAGTTGTAAACCGTATCTGATGTAAAAACGGTACCTTTGCACCACTACTTAATCATATAACGCTAAGCAATACAAACTCTCCTATGAAACAAAAGATCTGTATGCTCCTAGTGGCTCTGGCCACGCTAACGCTCTTCGGAGCTTGCAACAAGAACGAAGAACCAACTAACGACAAAGTCCGGCTCAGTGTGAAGCCTGACAATTTACTGCTAAAAGTCGGTGAGTCGCAACCGTTGACTATCTTGACCAAGCCTAGTGGTGTCGCCTACAGCTGTACCTCCTCTGATGAGTCGGTAGCTAAGGTAGACGATAAGGGACTGGTGACTGGTGTCAAGGAGGGTGAGGCTGTTATTACGGTAGTGGCTAAGGATCAAACCAAAACTGCCAACGTGACCGTCATCAACCTAAATGCTGGTTCGGCGAATCGCTACATCGGCTTAAATAGTCCAGACACGACGATCTCTCCGATATATATACCCTTCTTCCCTGATCTAGCTGAAAGCAAGGATACTCAAAAGCAGCTCATCGCTGCCAATATGAAGTATGGCTGGACGCTTCATGCCAATGAGGGTGGCGACGGAGATGATCATAACATAATTCGCATGCAGGCTCCTAAGGATGAGAATGGCAAATATACAGACGGCCGCTTCATCATAGAACTCTTTTACCACTTTATGAAGAAGGATGATGTGTACTTCGACTGCTGGACGAGACCTATATTTAAGAAAGATGTCGTCAAGGCTGCTCACGAAGGCTCTGAGAAGGATATCAAGGTGCTCCGAGATCTCCTGACCCTCTACGGCTTTACAGAAAATCTGCAAGCATCACAGTATAAGAGTGGACAGCTAAACTATGAGGGGTACAATATGAAGCAATTCCCCGAGGGGCCAATGTGGGGCTCTATCTACTGTACGAGAGTAGAAGGCGAAAATTCGTATTACCTAGAGTTCCAGGTAGTCCAAAAAGCTCCGAAGAAGAAGTAATTCTCTCTAGAAGAGCTACTCATACAAACGAAGAGAATACTCAACCGCATCAGGCAGTTGAGTATTCTCTTCGTTTTAAGCTATCGCAAAGGAGCGACAGCGGCAGGTGTCGTATGGTAGCTCTGTGCTAGTAGGGGAAGTCGCTCTCCTCGTCGTCAGAGGCCATCGGGTTGAAGTCTGAGGCGCCGACGTTAAAGGTTTGCCCGAAGGGACTGCCAGCTTCTGCGCCTGGCGTGACTCCTGGCGTGGCAGATGATGTCTGTCTTGCTTTGACGCCATTGATCTGGGAGGTGTAGTGCATGTTTGCCTCTTCGAGTGGGTAGAACTTGGCAAACTCGCCTCGGAAGCCGATACGCACATCGCCGATAGGACCGTTACGGTGCTTGGCAATGATGAAGTAGCCGATACCCTTGGTGTCTCCGTTGTCATCCTGCATGATCCCATACACCTCGGGTCTATGCAGGAAGCAAACCATATCGGCATCCTGCTCGATAGCGCCTGACTCACGCAGGTCGGAGAGCTGAGGCACCTTGCTATTGGTCCCGCTATCGTTCTTGCGTAGCTCGACAGCACGGTTGAGCTGCGAGAGGGCGATGATGGGGATGTCTAGCTCCTTGGCAAGCATCTTGAGCGAGCGGGAGATGGTACTGACCTCTTGCTCACGGTTGCCAAAGTTCATCCCGCTGGCATTCATCAGCTGTAGGTAGTCGATGATGATGATCTTGATGTCGTGCTCTCGCACGAGACGGCGCACCTTAGTACGTAGCTCGAAGACGGAGAGACTGGGCGTATCGTCAATGTAGAGGGGCGTATTCTCCAAGACGCTGATACGCTCATCAAGCTGCGTCCACTCAAACTTCTCGAGCTGACCGCTCTTGAGCTTTTCGCCCGGGAGCTCACAGACGTTACTGATAAGACGCTTGACCAGCTGTACGCTACTCATCTCAAGATTAAAGAGGGCAACGGGGATCTTATTGTCTACCGCTATGTACTTAGCCATCGATAGGACGAAGGCTGTCTTACCAATAGCGGGTCGCGCTGCGATGATGATGAGGTCTGACTTCTGCCACCCAGCTGTCATCGCATCGATACCGTCAAAGCCTGAGGAGATACCACTGATACCCTCTGCACTATTAGCCGCAGCCTTGATGTCGTCGATAGCAATCTTGAGAACGGAGTCAATAGGCTGTACATCCTTGCGAAGATGCTTTTGCGAGAGCGCAAAGAGAGCACCCTCAGCAGTCTCCATCTGATCCTCTATGTCGATGGTATCTTCGTACGCAGAGGTGAGTACCTCCGTAGAGAACTTGAT
>CAMPUN010000141.1 GCA_946997275.1 uncultured Porphyromonas sp. | reverse complement strand
GAGGCTACGACCCCAAGACGCAGTACGGCACGATCATCGAGACCGAGGAGATGCATTGGCTCACGACCGATCCGTGGCTCTGGACGAAGACTCCGTCAGACAGTCCGCTAGAGGTCACTTTCAAGATAAGGCACACGCCCGACTTCACCGCAGGACGTCTCGAGCATCTCCCCTCAGGTGGCTCTCAGCTGGTCAGCAGCGTGCCGATACAGGGTATCGCAGCCGGGCAGTTTGCCACCATCTACGATCCTCAGCGCCAGCTCTGCTGGGGCAGCGCTCCGATCCGCTCCGGTCGCTAGGCGAGGTATAAACACAAACAAAAAAGGAGAACCCTCATATACGAAGGTTCTCCTTTTTGCTTGATATAGAAGTCTTTTATTCGTTACAGTCCGAGTGGCCGGTAGGTGATACAGAGACTGGGAGCTTTGAGGTCAATGATCGCAACGATGTGCTGGAATTCATTGAAGTATTTGATTTTCCCATCCTTCTCACTGTCGTAGTCAAAGCCCGCATCGCGCATCAGCTGTACGAATGCTTTATCCTTTACGATGGCAGGTCGTGAGACTTGAGTCTCTGAGAAGGAATACTTGCCACTAGCATCGAAGTAGTAAGCATGAAGAGGGAAGTTCGGGTCCCCTGTAGGGGCATTGAGCACTCCCATAAACATTTGCGACACGCGACCACGCTGCTTCTCAAAAGCCTCTAGCTCCTCCTGTGTAGCTCCCCACTTGAAGGAGGGGAAGTCGATATGATCTATCTTGACAGGGGCATTGGGGTTGGCATGATAAGAGATGATAATAGCGCCTGGCGTCTTGGCTGTAGCAGGATTATCGCTCAGTCTCAGGTCTACTCGGAGCTCCTTCTCGTCATGGATATAGCTAAAGGACTCGTAGCTGTGTCGCTTTTTATTAACATAAAAGCCCTGCTCCTGAAGATACTGCTGGATCGTCGGGCTGTGCAGCACGTATGGATCTCGTGCTAGCATTTGTACCTGAGCTGGTTGCTCGCTATTCCTATCGTAGAAAACAATCACCCGAGGCCAGTCGCCCTCAGCGTGATCAAAGATGAGCTTGTAAAGGTCGCTCGCCTCCTTATTGTACTGATAGCCTTGAGCGGCGAGCTGCTCGCGAACCTCCTGACGAGAGATATCTTTGCAGAGCTGGGTGAAGGCTAGCGAGAAGTTTGTCAGCGTAGCTCCTGCGTAGTAGTGAATGTCTTGTCTAGACGCCTCGTCGGCGTAGTACTCCATCCATAGTCCACGCTTCTGGTCAAACCAAAGGTATGGATAGGACTGGCTCTGCTGAAAGCCGTTTCTTCGCAAGAAGCTAAAGAAACTTCTCTCAGCTCCAAATGGGTGTTGCGGCACGATGAGTGTCATCTCTCGGTAGACCCCTCGAGGGGTCTGGAGGATCATGCCCTCGAGTGTGTCTGTGGGTAGAGCGTAGTGCCTAGCCTCAGCATCTGAAGTGGTTAGGACTGCACCCACCTGCTTACCCCACTGATCTAACTCCGTAGGAGATAGACGCTCGCCAAAGCGTAGCAGAGGCATGAAGAAGGCTTGTGGCGTGACCTTTACGGTATCGGGGATGGTGTCTGGCTTTTCACCCTCATGCTCATGCTCTCCTCCGTTATTCGGATTCTCTTTATTAGGCTTAGGATCTTGGTGGCACCCGAAGAACGATAGGGTAGCCCAGCCAAATAGCAGGGCTACGATGACATGTATTAGTGTCCTATTCATAGTGCAGTTGCATTTAGAGGATTAGCGTCTGTCCGTAAGTCTGCCCATTGAGTGCGGTAGCCAGCACGATGTACTGTCCAGCCGGTAGGCGGGATAGATCTAGTTGTGTCGTAGTGGCTAGCTGCTGGATAATGAGTTGCCCCTGCTTGTCGTAGACTAAGAGAGCGTCTAGTCCTAGAGCTTCATTGATCTGGTAGCGTCTCTCTCCATCGATAGGGATGAGGCACTGCTCTGAGGTGCGGGGGATATACTCCACTCCGACGTTACTACCTGGGCATCCTGTGGCATCTCCGACCAACTGCTCGAGACTTATGACGTCTAAGAGGAGGTATCCCTTGTTTTTGGCAATCTCAGTGCGGGAGGTCTCCAGTCCTGGGTTGGTAAAGTCTGCCGTAGCTCTTAGGTAGATCGTGTCTTGATCTCCAGCGGGTAGAGGCGCCAGTGAAGCGTAGAGCGTGTCTAGAGCGCATGCTGACAGTTTGTTGCCCCATAGCATCATCTTTCTAAAGTGCGCCTGATCGCTCACCTTGAGCATCTCCAGCTGAGACTGCTGTGCCTGTAGGATCTCTAGACGGTGTAGCGACCTTAGGTCTAGCTGAGCGACCGCCGTCTGGTCTAGGTAAAGAGAGCGTAGTGCGGGAGCTTCGTTCCAATTGGCTTGAGAGAAATGTTTGTTTTCGCCCAGCTGTATGTCTGACAGAGCGACATTGCCCTTTAGGGTCAAGTTAGAGAGGTCGTTTGTGTTCATGTGCAAGAGCTGTAGCGCAGGGCACTTAGACAGGTCGAGTGAGCGAATGTGTGCTTCGTCAGCCTTAAAGAACCAAAGCTTCGGATGAGATCCGAGGAGCACCTCTTTTAGTTGACTATTGAATGCTAGAAAGACTTCCAGATCCTTGCAAGGGGTTAGGTCGATGCTCTGGAGGCCCGTGTACTGTATCTGTAGTTGCTTGAGTTTAGGAGCGTGAGATAGGTCGAGCGAGGTGAGCTCAAAATTGCCAAAGCACTGTAGCACCTCTAGGTTGGGACAGCCACTGAGGTCCAAGCTGGCCAGATGGGTATTGTCTAGGGCGAGTACCTGTAGATCGTTCGTCTTGACCAGCTGGAGGTCTAGTATGGAGCCTGTACGGAAGAAGCCGAAAGCGCGGATCCCCGCTCCGTATACCTTGATGGTGGGGTTCTCCTGTCGTACCGTAAATGGGATCTCCTTGAGCTGGTTCAAGTCTTCGGGCACTTCATCGGGCACGGCAAACTGTTGCTTACCACTTCCATCACCGAAGTCTATCCATAATTTGTTGGTCTTGCCTGCCAGTCTGAGCACCTGTCGCACATTTTTCGCAGACTTGATCTGCAGTGATACTAGTAGATTGTCCTCCTGAGCGAGTAGCTGAGGAGCCGTAGCACAGAGCGTGAGGAGTAGCACCAAGCTAGTCGTCATGAGACGCCAAAGTGTATTTTTCTTCATAGTTGTATGTGATTAGAAGTTGTGTAATTCAGAGACGCAAGAGGGAAGTGTGTCTACCATAGCAACACCTACCCGTGAGCAAATGTACTCTTTTCCTCGCAAAATATGCGTCGTGGTGTGTCGTGGCTGACTCATTATGACAATGAACTAGCAGTATCTACGGAAAAAATCGGAAATCCTTCGGTGGGGACTTTTACTTTTCCAGTGAGAGACGGAAAAACTCTTCCGAACTTCAATTTCATTCTTCCGAAGTTTCATCTCATTCTTCCGAAGTTTCATTTCGGCCCTCCGTAGGGAAATCCCGTTTCCTCCCTGACGCTTCCCGATTTCCTCCCGAGACGTGTAACGGGTGTAGGGACGCACGGCTCGTGCGTCCGTTCCCGTTAAAACCATGATGCTGTAACCTTTGACACAACGGACGCACGACCGTGCGTCCCTACAGCCGTTACTCGTCTCCCCTCTCCCCCCTCTTGCTCAATTCAAAACAAAGGTATAACTTCGCAGAAAACACAGCTCACACGGCCGAGCCCTCACAGCTCCCCCTAATTCTAACCTCTGATCTCTAACCCCTAACTTCTAGCTACACTATGAGCAAACATCTCCGCATTTGGCTCTTCGTGCTCCTCGGCACGCTCCTAGCGTCCACCACTCTCCTCGCCCAAGGTGTCATCACCATGACCACCTCCAAGGCTGTCGGAGAGAAAATCGGTCTGAGTATCAAGGTCAATGGTAACGTCACCATTGAGGGAGCCCAAGATACTGGGGAAACGGACGATTACGGTCGCAAGTCCTACAGGCTCACTAGCCAAACGATCACCATCCGAGGCGATGTAACAACGCTTGACTGCTCCTTCAACCAACTGACCAGCTTGGACGTGTCAAAGAACACCGCCTTGACATATCTTAACTGCGGGTGGAATTCATTGACCAGCTTGGATCTGTCGCAGAACACCGCCTTGACAGAGCTTAACTGTTCCGACAATAAGCTGACGAGCTTGGACGTGTCAAAGAACACTACCTTGCTAAAGCTTCTGTGCTTCAGCAATCAACTGACCAGCTTGAAGTTGCCAAAGAGCACCGCCTTGACAACGCTTGACTGCTCCTTCAATCAACTGACGAGCTTGGACGTATCAAAGAATACTGCCTTGACAGAGCTTGACTGCAACGGCAATAAACTGACTAACTTGAACCTATCTGGGTGTGCCAGATTAGAGATGCTTTTTTGCGCCAGCAATTATATCAAAGGCAAGGCTATGACCAAGTTGGTAAATAGTCTTCCCAATCGAAGGGGTATGAGCCGTGGTACTCTTTTTAGACTTATAGGTCAAAATGGTGGGTGAGTTAAAGGTCTTCTCTAGGTATAGAGAGACATATAAGGGTTTGAAAAGCTTTGAAGTGTTAAAAGTGA
>CAMPUN010000140.1 GCA_946997275.1 uncultured Porphyromonas sp. | reverse complement strand
CTCCAAAGGCACAAACTAACAACCAATAATACAACACTATGAACGACAACAACGCACCGCACTACACCGAGCTTGTCCCCACCCTCAAGACCACACCACGAAGTTGCTACATATAGAAACTTTGTATACCTTCACTGTATGAACAGACGGATTAAGACCTATGGGGGCTATTCACAAGATCGAGGACTATGACGCCATACTGGACAGCCGCTATGGAGCTGAAGGTGCGGACAGCCGCAACGCCTTTGAGGAGGAGGCACGAGCATTCTACGCATCTCCGATACTCCTAGAGGCTAGAAAAGAGGTAGAACTAACGCAGGCTGAGCTAGCAAAGCGTGTTGGCACTTCCAAGTCGTACATATCCAAGCTGGAGACTGGTTCTGTAGAGCCTAGCGTAGGTCTCTTCTACCGTATCATCTCAGCCCTAGGACTGAGAGTGGAGATCGTCAAGCCCCTAGGCGCATAGCGAGAAGCAAGTGCTCGCTTTACCTTAAACAGGCACTGCTAGATGAAGAAGCGCGCTCAATAGTCATTGTTGTAGATAGACGCTTTTCAACCAGTCCACAAAGCTTTCGACATCATCCTCCAAAGATTGATAGCCACCCAGCCAGTGCATATAACGATTCAAGAGCAGTTGCTGAAGAGATACGGGGACAGAAGAGAACTCTCCCCTATTAGCCATCGCGACAGGCGGGAAGGCAAGGTAACTAGACTGAGTCATTTGCTCGTCAATATAGTCTCCCTTAAAATTATTCACCCAGATATATTCATACGACCAAAAGGAAGTCTTGTCTTGGTCTATACCGTCAAAGGGGCACTCCTCCTCGCCTTTGTAGTATCGGCATTGCTTAATCAGTTCGTCTCGTGTCATAGTTCAGCAGGTTTCACACTCCAAGGGTACGAACTAATCTTAGACCTACACAGACAAAGCTACAGACAGCAAGTAGTCCCAGTCCGACCATCCCACGAGGGGAGGTCGTTCCCCTTCGTACGCACCCATGTTCCCCCAGTCGTTCGGAGCCTTGCTCCTCCGACTGGGGGCTATGATTCGTCCGACCGCAAGCGGTCGTTTGCTCAGTAAAAATCGATGTATGCAGCCCAAGCTATGAGTAAGGCCTAGTTATAGATAGGGTCCTTAGCAGTTGAATTGCGAAAGGTAAAGACAAAAGTGGGGTGCAGTCGTCCCGCACCCCTAAAGCCTTTTAACGTCTCCGCAGTGGACGGCTCCTCCCGAAGGAGTTGCACTGCAAAGATACGAACAAACGAGCTACTGACAAGCCACAGCAACGGTCTAGTTCGCTCACAGAGGAAAAGTCTTTCCGCTCTAACAAGTCAGGAGTTTGCATTTAGGTATACTAGAAGACCCCATAATAATATAGGAAGCGAGGATGCCCCGCTCCCTATAACAAGTGTTTTTAACACCCCGCTTGTAGGGCGTGTGATCATCGTCTGCGAGCGTATAAATACACTCCTCCAATTACTTTAGGAAATCACACCTAAGAGTTTTCTAACGTTGCCCAGCCAACGGCTCCTCCCGAAGGAGTTGCATGCAAAAATACAAATTAACCTCACAACGGCACCTCAACTCTACAAATTGGGGACCCGCTTTCCAGAATCTAGACACGATGAAAGACAACGCTCCGCACTACACTGAGCTACGTCTTAGGTGAAGGCAGCTGTTCAATAAGATTACCTACCCCATCTCTAAGCTTTGAAACAGTTCTTATTTCGTCAAGACTCAGCGCAAACACATTCAACTCCTCATCAACGGAATATAAATGAGGATACCCGACTTTAGCTCTCCAAGGTATAGCGGAGTTTCGCAATTGAAAGACTGGCCTGTCGTCAAACAGAGCTTTATCTTCGTAAATCTCATCCCAACCATTGTGTATCGCAATAGCTTTTAGTTGCTCTAGTACAGAAGGGTCTATCTCTTTCATATCACATCGCCTCTTGTACACCAAAGATACAAATTGACGGCACGCCAGCCAACCGCCTAGCGACCGACCTCAAGCAGTACCTCAAACACCCCGAAGATGATCTACGCAAAAGAGCCTTCCGAGATAGCGCAAGCTATACTAGGGAAACCACTATGGAACAAGATATACAGAGAGACTGGAGTTGAGGGCGGGCTGGGTCACAAGATCTACGAAGAACTCAGAACCCTACCTAGAACGTCTCAAAGGTATATGGAGTTAAAGCAGAAATCTATCGAGTACTATGCACACTTCCAAGACTAGAAGCAGTCGTACGTTTCTTTGGAGACGACATCTCCAGCGAGCGTGCATTCAAACGCAAGCTCGTCACTTTGTTTCCGCATAGTAGTTATACCCCCTACGCCCCTTGCTCCCTTTGTTTCTACCATATCCCCGAATTTTGGGGAATAGTGTACAGCGAGGTCAGAGGCGTAGTCAATGATATAGGCATCACGACCAGCCGTAAGCTGTTCGTAAACGTGATCTAAGTTGCACATAAGGTAATTGGATTGATTGCACTCCAAAGGTACAAACTAACAACCAATAATACAACACCATGAACGCACACGTAGATTCAACTACCAAATGCAACAAGGGAGAGCCTCCAAAAGGATCTCCCCTGCGATGACTTCGGGGCAGTGCAAGCACCGCACATCTCTACTTAGAAAAGATCTTTTGGAGGCTATCTCCTCCACTTTGAAATAGGTCTTGTTTTATTACTAGCCGGACTTGCTCATGAGACAACGGGGTTCCATCGGAAAAGTAGAGGTGAGGGTAACCGACTTTTGCTCCAGCGGGTATTGAGCTATTGCTGAGCTGGTAAACTGCTTTGTCCATTAAGACGCCCACACGCCTTACAATGTCCCAGCCGTTTGGTATCGCAATAGGCTTTAGTCGCTCTAATACGGAGGGGGCTATCTTATTCATAATGCATTCGTTTTCAGACACACCAAAGGTACAAACTAACAACCAATAATACAATAATACAACACTATGAACGACAACAACGCACCGCACTACACCGAGCTACCCATAGCACAGCTCGAGGAGAACAAGGGGCAGATTGACGGGCTACCAGCCAATCCCCGCAACATACAGCCCGACAAGCTCCGAGCCTACACGATCCTCGACAACAGCTCCATGGGCGAGTGGAACTGGCAGGTCCTCCAGCTCGACACTACCCGTGCGTTCCTACACCAAACTATAAGTCTCGCTTTGACACAACGGACGCACGACCGTGCGTTCCTACACCGAATATAAGTCTCGCTTTGACACAACGGACGCACGACCGTGCGTCCCTACAACCGTTACCCGTCTGATTTCAGTTTCTCCCGAGGAAGTCGGGAATTGCTCGGTGGAGACTTTTCATTCTCCACGGAGGCGTGGAGAAATTTTTCGGGACTTATGATTTCATTCTTCCGAACTTTGATTTCATTCTTCGGAACTTTCATTTCATTCTTCCGAAGTTTCATTTCGGCCCTCCGTGAAGGATTTTCGTTTTCTCGTAAGCTATCGGGAATTTCCTCCGTGGGGAGCGATATCCGCTCTCAAGAGTCCGTTTTTTTGATCGATCGGGGACGTATATATAATAGTAGTCTGGAGAGGATTTTGTCAACGGATGGTTCTATGTGCTCGTGTCATCGGATCGTCTGGCGGAAGCTGTCGACGACCTGGCGCATATCCTCGGGTAGATAAGCGAGGGCGCGTTGCTGTATCTCGGGGGGTATCCCGAAGTGCGCCTCGGCTAGGCTCCCAGCGATAGCTCCTATGGTATCACTGTCGCCACCGATGGAGATGGCGAGGCGGATAACCTCCTCGAAGGTGCGCCCCGCTAAGAAGCAGACTATCGCTTGCGGTACGGTCACTTGGCATGTTTCGTCAAAGCTGTTGTGCTCTCTGATGTAGTCTACGCTTTGCGTGAGGTCATAATGGTAAGTGTCCTCGAGGTGCTTCTTGAGGTCAGCTTTGCTCGCCCCACCCCTGAGGAGATAGATCGCATCTGCGATAGAGACCGCACCTTTTATCCCTTCGGGATGGTTGTGGGTGCACTCGGCGCTCGCCTTAGCTTGTGACAGGACGGCGTCACGAGTGGGTAGCCAACCGCATGGAGAGACACGCATGGCGCTGCCGTTGCCATAGCTACGATACGGGACTGGCGGTGTCGTATAGATCCACTGGTGAAAGCGCCCGCCGTAGGCACCTTTAGGATGGGGGTAGCGCCTGCACCACGTCTGCAAGGTGTCGGCAAAGTCCGCTCCTCTCAGCAGTGCATCGGCAATGGCTACGGTACAGATTGTGTCATCTGTATAGTCACACCCTTTGGCAAAAAGCTCGAAGTCTGTGCGGTGGGTATTTGCGAACTCAAATCGTGAGCCGACGATGTCTCCTATTATTGCTCCTAACATAACTTGGTCGTTGTTTTGTACAAAGATAATGCTTCCCTGCGAGTAATGGAGTGTCTGCGATCTAGGATAGCTTTTGCATTTGCGCAGCGAAGGTGCGGGGGTACCGTTTTATTGCGTACCTTTGCGGTGGCAACTGTACGAAGAGGGTCCACAAGCTCTAGGTGCAGGCGTGCCGATGCCCCTGTAGTTCAACGGATAGAATAGAAGTTTCCTAAACTTTAGATCTGAGTTC
>CAMPUN010000139.1 GCA_946997275.1 uncultured Porphyromonas sp. | reverse complement strand
CTGGGGGTAAGAGTACGCTCCTGCGCGATCTGCTCCCCGACACGACACTCCTCGTGAGCAACGAGATACTACCCAAGCGATGCAAGATCCTTGTGGAGAATATGGTCAAGTGGTGCGGTGCCGACCAAATGATCATCACGCAAGAGGAGCCACAGCGACTGACACCCTTACTACGAGGAACGTGCGACTTCATCTTAGTTGATGCGCCTTGTAACGGCGAAGGGCTGATGCGCCGTGACGAGGAGGCGAGGCGTATGTGGTCGCCTCAGCTCGTCGCCGACTGCGTGACCCGCCAGCGCGCTATCCTACAGGAGGCGATGCGTATGCTAGCTCCTGAGGGCGTGCTTCTCTACGCCACCTGCACGCTCAACCAAGAGGAAAACGATCAGATGGTTCAGTGGCTCCTGGACAACTACCCCTGCGAACTCATCGACCTCTCCCACTGTGCCGAGCGCATCGCTGGAGCTTACGCCACTTCGTATGGTTTGCACCTCTGGCCAGGCATCGTACGTGGTGAGGGGCAATACCTCGCAGCGCTACGTCTCACCTACACTGTCGAGACCCCAAGCGAAACGCGCAAAGCCAAAGGCTTGACACGCACCAGCCGACAAGCCTTTGACTCGCTCTCTTGGCTCAGCAAAGCAACATCTGCAGACTACTACACCATCGGTGAGCGCATTTACCAGCTCTCCCCCGAGGTGGCTCAGCTTCTTGCCGAGGCTTACAAGCAGCGTCTCGCCATTGCTACGCCAGGACTTGAGATAGCCTCCATGCGCCATCAGGCGAAGGGCTACGAGCCCTCCTTTGCCCTGCTGCATCACCCTCTATATGCCACAACAGACCTGCCCGCTCTAGAGCTTCCCCTGCAAGAAGCACTGCGCTACCTGCGAGGCGAGGCGCTCACGACAGAGACTCCGACAGAGCGGGGCTTCACCGTCATCACCTATCGGGGCATCCCCTTAGGCTTAGCACACAGCACGGGCGCACGGCTCAACAACTTATACCCTAAGCCCTACCGCCTACGCATCTAAACAAACACCTAACCTGATATATCTTATGGACAAGAAAAAGAAAGTACTCATCTCCTTTGACACCGTACGACCCGGCTTCGAGGAGCTTGCCGAGTGGGCCGACATGACCCGCCGCCCTGAGGGCGAGAGCTTCACTCGTGAGGAGATGATGGAGATAGGCGCGCAGTACGATGCGCTCGCCACGCAGTTTACCTTCCCCGTGGATCGTGAGCTGATTGACGCATTCCCCAATATTAAGCTAATCGCCAACTATGGCGTCGGCTACAACAACATTGATGTCGTCTACGCACACAGCAAAGGGATCACCGTGACCAATACGCCTCGTGCCGTGATCCAACCTACGGCAGAGCTAACGATGGGACTACTCCTCAGCTGCAGTCGTAAGATCGCTATGTGGGATCGTCACATGCGTCGCACCAAGAGCAGTAGCAAGTCGCTCTCCGACAGCTCCGGCATGGCGACCAACCTTTGTGGCAAGACTATCGGAATCATTGGCTACGGCAACATTGGCCGAGCCGTGGGACACATGGCGCAAGCCTTTGGTATGACCGTCCTCTACAACAAGCGCCACCAGCTCGACGCTGCCACGGAGCAGGAGCTAGGAGTCACCTATGCCGACCTGGACGAGATCT
Source organism: uncultured Porphyromonas sp. (assembly GCA_946997275.1). Taxonomy (GTDB): domain Bacteria; phylum Bacteroidota; class Bacteroidia; order Bacteroidales; family Porphyromonadaceae; genus Porphyromonas. The sequence continues at coordinate 2,981 of CAMPUN010000139.1, read as the reverse complement.
TTACGGAGTGTGATGTCGTATCTCTCCACACTCCTTACAATGAAGACTCGCACCACCTCGTCTCAGCTAGCCGTCTAGCTCAGATGAAGCGCTCGGCTATCCTCATCAATGCGGCGCGCGGAGCGGTCGTTGACGAGGCAGCTCTCGTGCACGCCCTCCAGACTGGCGAGATCGCCGCTGCGGGACTAGACGTCTTCGAGCATAGCGACAACCCGCTCCCCGAGTTGTACGAGATGGAGCAGGTGACCATGACGCCACACGTAGGCACGCAGACCTACGAGGCGCGTGTTGCCATGGCGCAGGAGCTGTGCAACTGCATCATCGGCTACTTCGAGGGCGACCGACCCATCAGTATCGTTAAGTAAAGAGTAAGAGCTTACTCCTGGCTCTCGTCGAGCTGCTGGAGGAGCTGTGAGACCTCCTTGTCGATAGCGGTGAGTCGTGTGGAGCAAAACTGTATCAAGCCCGTTGCCTCCTCGATGAGCTTGGTCAGTTCGTCCACCTCTATATCTCCCGCCTCGAGGAGTCGCACGATCTCCTGAATACGTGTGATCGCCTCTTGGTAGGTCTGCTGTGGCTCCTCGGCGAGGCTCTTGCTAGCGTCTGTCATAGGGTATATGTTTTATTATTAGTATCTTTGTCTCGTGTAGTGCCACATCTAGGCACCTCATTGCTATGCAAAAGTAACTATATAAATCATACAAACGAACTAAGACTATGCGTAAACAAGTAATTATGCTCTTAGCCATCGCCACGATGCTACTCGCTTGCAACAAGCAGAAGCAGCAGCAGACTGACCTGGCTGACAACCCATTCGTTCATCCAAGTGAAACTTACATGAATGCACCCGACTTTACCAAGATCAAGGCAGAGCACTTTGCGCCCGCCTTTGACGAGGGTATGCGTCAGCACAACGAGGAGATAGCAGCCATCGTGGACAATGCTGAGGCTCCCACCTTTACCAATACCATCGAGGCACTCGAGCGTGCTGGACAGGTACTCCAGCGCACCTCTGCCGTCTTCTTCGCACTGACCAGTGCCGACACCAACGATGAGCTACGTGCCATCGAGGCTGAGTACGTACCTAAGCTCACCGCTCACAGCGACGAGATCATGCTCAACGACAAGCTCTTCGCTCGCATCAAGACCGTCTATGAGACTGGTCTAGAGGGGCTACAGCCCGATCAGGTACGCCTCACCAAGCAGTACTACGACAACTATGTCAAGGCTGGTGCTAACCTCTCTGCCGAGGATAAGGAGAAGCTCAAGAAGCTCAATGGCGAAGAGGCCGAGCTCACCGCTAAGTTTGGCAATATGCTGACCGACGCGACGAACGTGCCTGTCTTCTTTACCGACAAGGCTCAGCTCGACGGTCTCTCTGACAGCGAGCTACAAGAGGCTGCCGACCTAGCCAAGGAAGAGGGCAAAGAGGGTCAGTGGGCTATCCGCCTAGTCAATACGACCCAGCAGCCCGTCATGGCTAAGCTCAACAATCGTGACAGCCGCAAGGCTATCCTCGAGGCTTCCATCAATCGCTGCAACAACGGCGACAAGTACGACACGCAGGAGATCATCAAGCGTCTTGCTACGCTCCGTGCTGAGAAGGCTCAGCTACTCGGCTTCAAAACCTTTGCTGACTGGACGCTACAGGACGCACTCGCTAAGAATGGTGAGACAGCTCGCAACTTCCTCGAGCGTATTGCCAAGCTCTACCAGCCTAAGGCTGCTGAGGATGCTAAGATGCTAGAGGAGTTCGCACAGAAGAGCGAAGGTCCGGACTTCAAGCTCGAGGCTTACGACTGGGCTTACTACGCTGAGAAGATGCGCAAGGAGCAGTACGACATCGATGAGGCACAGCTCAGCGAGTACTTCGTACTAGATAGCGCCTTGCACAATGGTGTCTTCTTCGCTGCTAACAAGCTCTACGGTCTCACCTTCGAGCAGCGCACCGATGTATCCGTCTACAATCCAGACGTAACGGTATATGATGTCAAGAATGACAAGGGCGAGGTGATCGCACTCTTCTACTTCGATCCCTACGCACGTCCATCTAAGAGCGGTGGTGCCTGGATGAGCAACTTCGTCGAGCAGTCTACCCTCCTAGGCAACAAGCCTGTCATCTACAACGTCTGCAACAATAAGAAGCCCGCTGCTGGTGAGCCCTGTCTGATGACTTGGGACGAGGTGACGACACTCTTCCACGAGTTTGGTCACGCGCTACACGGTATGCTCTCTACGCAGACCTATCCTTCGATCTCTGGAACCAACGTTTCGAGAGACTTTGTCGAGTTCCCCTCACAGTTCAACGAGCACTGGGCTACCGAGCCTACTGTCTTTGCCAACTATGCAAAGCACTACAAGACAGGCGAGCAGATGCCTGCCGAGCTACGTGACAAGATGATTGCTGCGGGCAACTTCAACCAGGCTTACTCTATTGGTGAAAACCTTGCTGCATCACTCATCGACCAGTGCTGGCACGCACTCGCTGTAGGCGACAAGGTTGATGACGTTCAGGCATTCGAGCAGGAGGCACTCACGAAGTATGGCATGCTCAATGCACAGATTCCACCACGCTACCGCTCACCTTACTTCCGCCACATCTGGAGCAACGGTTACTCTGCAGGTTACTACTCCTACCTCTGGAGCGAAGCTGTAGACAACGAGGTCTACGCTTGGATTGAGGCCAATGGTGGTATGACTCGTGAGAACGGGCAACGCCTAGCCGACATCCTCCTCTCTCGTGGTAATAGCGAGGACCTGATGGTACTCTTCGAGCAGTTCACTGGCCACAAGGAGGTCGACATCGAGCCACTCCTACGCTTCCGCGGTCTCCGCTAATCACACAGCGCAGCTAGCTGATCAAACGACAGCTAGCGCCTGATTCATACAAATAGCGCAAGAGCCTGTCACGACATCTCGTGGCAGGCTCTTCTCTTGCTACCTCTTCTCTAATCTCTACCCCCTACGCTCCACTCCCTAGG
>CAMPUN010000138.1 GCA_946997275.1 uncultured Porphyromonas sp. | reverse complement strand
CAGCCACAACGCAGAGCAAATATTTATACTGACGGCGCATATCTACCACTTGTTATCTAGGAATAGGTACATATACTAATGGGTAGAGGACTCCGTATCTGACGGAATAGGGGCTGGCGGGATGGTGTCTAGCGGTATGTAGACCACCTCGATGCCAGCCCGCTCGAGGAGCTCGACACCGTCGGTGAGTCGGTACTGCTCGCCATAGACCACACGTCGTATGCGACTCTGGATGATCAGCTTAGCACACTCCAGACAAGGCGAGGCGGTTATGTAGATCGTTGCGCCCGTGCAGTTATTGCCCGAGGCAGCCACCTTCGTGATCGCATTCGCCTCTGCGTGGAGGACGTAAGGCTTCGTGATCCCCTCGTCATCTTCGCATACATTCTCAAAGCCCGAGGGCGTACCATTGTAGCCGTCCGAGATGATCATCTGATTGTGCACAATGAGGGCTCCCACTTGTCGACGCTGACAGTAGGAGTTCTCAGCCCATATACGAGCCATACGCAGATAGCGACGATCTAAGATAGTCTGCTTTGAGTCAGGAGCAGAGGGGGTAGCTGGTGTGAATGTCATCATGTAGTGATTTACCCATAGTGTAAACCGCCACAAAGATACTGATTATTTGGCACAAATGACACCCCCAGGCGCACCTAGGATCCATTTCCCCAAAAGCTGGACGCACGCCCGTCGTCTAGCGGAGTGCGTAGGTCGCGCGGACAGTGACGGAGATCGTCTTGTGACGTGAGGAAGTGTTGAAAGCGCCACCCCATGAGTAGTCCTCGCCAGCGTTCTTGCCGACAATTTGGAAGACCCCCATCTAGGCGTTCTGCAGCTTACCCACCTTACCGCGGCTTCCCGAGGCTATCTCCTCGGCACGATTCAGCGCGTCCTCAGAGGCTTGGTGCAGCATCTGATGCTTGAGATCTTCCAGACTCGTGTAGTAGTAGGCAGGCGCTTGGCTCGTTATCTCCACCCCCTGAGAGATCAGCGAAGAGATACTCTTCGAGAGCGCCTCGACACCGTCCAGGTCCTTGCTCGTCACAGTCACCGACTGCGTGAGCACATAGCCATTGGGCACCTGCTGATAGTTACCATGCGTGTCGTAGCCATTGTTGTAGTCCTGCGACACCTCTAGACTCTCGAAGGTGTAGCCATCAGCCTTCAGACCAGCCTTCTGGAGAAACTCCTGCACCACCGTGCGCTCCCGCTCTATCTCCGTGTAAGCATCGCTCAGCGTAGCACGATGCACACGAAAGGAAGCGCTCCAGACGATCAAGTCACTCTCGAAGTCCTGCTCCGCATTGCCCGTGACCGACACGATGCGAGGCTTGCGCACCGACTGATAAGTCGAGCCGGCGATCCAAATGCCTATGACAAAGGCCACCGCCAGTGCCAAGGCTGCCCAAAAGGTCCACTGCTTATTCATAATCTATATTGTGTTAGAAGATTTATCTGTTAGATCGAAGAAGTCTCGCTAGCGTAGTGCTATAGTCCCTCCTCGAGGAGATACTTCTCCACCTCCAGCGCAGCGCGGCAACCCGTACCCGCCGAGGTGATCGCCTGACGATAGCGGGGATCCGCCACATCGCCAGCCGCAAAGACACCCTCCACACTCGTCAGCGGTCTACCCTCACGAGTCACGATGTAGCCCGCATCATCCAGCTCCAGCTGACCTGCCAGGAAGTCCGTATTCGGCTTGTGCCCGATAGCCAGGAAGAAGCCATCGATCGCTATATCACGCTTAGCCTCCTCAGGCGTCCCCTTCTTGTAAACGAGGTGAGCACCCTCCACGCCATTGTCGCCAAAGAGCCCCACCGTGTTGTGCTCGAAGAGCACCTCTATATTCTCCCGAGCGAAGAGCCTCTCCTGCATCACCTTCGAGGCGCGCAGATGATCCTTACGCACGATCAGATAGACCTGCTCCGCGATACCCGCTAGGTAGAGCGCCTCCTCGCAAGCCGTATCGCCACCGCCCACGACAGCGACACGCTTCTTGCGATAGAAGAAGCCGTCGCACGTAGCGCAGGCCGAGACCCCCATGCCAGCATACTTCGTTTCGTCCTCCAGACCCAGATACTTAGCGCGAGCCCCCGTGGCGATGATGACCGCCTGCGCCGTTAGCTCCGTAGAGCCATCGATCTCCACCTTGAAGGGGCGCTTCGAGAGGTCAATGTGCGTCACCTCGCCTGAGCGAATGTCTGTGCCAAAGCGCTCCGCCTGCTGGCGCATCTGCTCGAGAAGCTGAGGACCCGTGATACCCTCCGGGAAGCCCGGGAAGTTCTCCACCTCAGTGGTCGTAGTAAGTTGTCCACCAGGCTGCAGACCCTGGTAAAGCACAGGCGATAGGTTAGCCCGTGAAGCGTAGATAGCGGCTGTATATCCTGCAGGTCCTGACCCGATGATCAGGCAACGTATAGTCTTGTCTTGTGACATATTAGTAATAGGTTCTTTTAAATGATGAGATGTACCTCACCGCAAAGATACAAATTTAGAGGTTAGAAGTTAGAGGCTAGAGGTTAGATCATTTCGATAGCTACGATGTCTCTAGGCACCCACAATTTGCACAACTCAAAATATTACCCTATATTTGTCGTAGCAAGACACTGATAGGTGACTTAGCAACGTGTTCTTAGCATATGATATGTAGCACGGCACAGACCCATAGCCGCACTGCTCGATACGGAAACTCCTCAAATTTATAGACTATTCCGAGATCATTCTACCTACTTGATGACCGGCCTCGACATGCTCCTGGTGAGTATGTGAGCACTCGTTGCTCCAGTGGACTTCAGATGGTGGTAGATCCTCAAAACTTGTATGTTCTTCGGAGTTTTTCTAATCCACAGTGCGGCTTTTTTTGTGCCCGTACTTCAGAGGAGTGGCGAGAAGAGTCGAGTGACAGCCTCCCAGCTACGTATCCAGATGGAGCGTTCATTCCACTCCTCCAGCGTCAGCTGATGACACGACTGCAGATCCACTTCAAACGTCTTGCAGAGCTCCTCAGCGATCTGCCTGTCATAGACGAATGACATCACCTCCAGATTGATCTCCAAGCTGCGGAAGTCCATATTCGCACTGCCGACACCGACGATACGCCTATCCACTACCATTAGCTTAGAGTGTAGGAAACCGCCACGGTAGCGCCTCACGTCGACGCCCGCCTGCATCAGCTGGGTCAGGTAAGAGTCCGAGGCGCGCTGCGTTAGGTAGGAGTCGCCCCGCTCGGGGATCATGACGCAGACATGCACACCACGCATAGCTGCGCTACAGAGGCTCATCAGCAGACCCTCAGGCGGGAGGAAGTAAGGTGTCTGGATCAAGATCTCTTCGTGAGCCATCGAGCACGCCTTGACGAACGCCTGCTCGATCGTCTGCCAGTGCGCCTGCGGACCATTCGTCAGGAACTGCATCGCTATCGGATGTTCGTACGCAGCGCCCCGATCGATCTCGGCAAAGTAAGGCGCTAGGTCAAAGCGCTTACGCACCGCCACGGCCCAGTCCACTAGGAAGACACGCTGCAGCCCCGCCACGGCACTACCCTCTATGCGAAAGTGCGTGTCGCGCCACCGCCCCAGCTCATTGCCCTGCGTATAGTACTGCGCCACATTCATCCCCCCGAGATAGCCTATCCGCTGATCGATCACCACCACCTTGCGATGGTTGCGGTAGTTGATACGCAGATCGAAAAAGGGGAACCGCACTGGTAGGAACGCATAGACCTCTCCCCCAGCCCTGCGAAGAGGCTTCCAGAAGCCCCGCACATCGCTCCAGAAGGAGCCCAGACCATCATAGATGACCCGCACGCGAACTCCCTCAAGCGCTTTGCTCACCAGGAGGTCACGTAGCTTGACGCCCAGCTCGTCAGAGGCGATAATGTAGTACATCAGGTGAATCTCACGCCGTGCCGAGCGAATGTCCTCAAAGAGCTGTCGGTACTTGTCCGTGCCCACCGTGATGACCGACATCGAGGAGGCGGCCAGCACCGTACGATCATCACTATTATAGAGCAACTTGCCGAGCGTCCCGTAGTAGGGATCCTCTAGGAGCGCTTGATGAAAGGCCTGATCGGTGTGCTCTAGTGGCATCCTATTGATCTCCTTGAGGAAGTCTTTAGGAATCAGCTTCATAGAAGCAGTTGAGCGTCCAAAGAGCAGATAAAGGATCACCCCCACTATGGGTATAAAGAGTACAACCATCAGCCACGAGAACATCCGATAGATGTCATCGCCGCCCGTCAAGATAACGACCACCACGCCCACGACCAGGAGCGCGTATAGGATAGTCAACAGTATCGTCCACATAGATTGCAATCCTACGGAGCCTGCAAAAAGCAATCCCGCAGACCCACTATCGCAAAGGTAAGGAAATTAGAGATTAGAGATTAGAAGTTAGAGATTAGAGGTTAGAAGTTAGAGTGAGACGAGTAGCACCGTGTAGGGACGCTCCGTCGAGCTCTCCGATGGCTCCGATCGCTCTGATCGCTCTGATCGCTCTACCTCTAATCTCTAAAGTCTAACCTCTAATTTCTAACAAGGGAGACCTCCGCCAGTTGTGCGGGGATCTCCCTTGTGAAGTTATAGGGTCCGTCTAGCGGACCGTCGTTTTAGTCTTACTTGACGATGCGCGTCGTGTAGTTGCCGACGAGAACGATGTAACCACCGG
>CAMPUN010000137.1 GCA_946997275.1 uncultured Porphyromonas sp. | reverse complement strand
CTTAGCCGTATATGTCTCAGTAGCTGCCGTGACGGTGTAGGTGTCGTCGCTGTTGTGCGCCGTGACGGTCGCGTGCTCTGTGACCACGGTCACGCCAGCTTCCTTCATACGTGCACGGATACCAGCAACGAGCTTGCGAACGACTTTATTTTTTCTAGAGATAACCTTGGCTGGATCTATCTGCTCTGGCGTACAGGTGACGCCATACTTAGCGGCGCTCTGCACTATCTGCCAAACCTTAGCAGAGTAAAGAAGCGTCTTCGTAGGGATACACCCTTCGTTGAGGCAGACGCCACCGAGCGCCCGCTCCTCGATAAGCAGCGTCTCCAGTCCTCCACGAGCAGCACGCTCAGCAGCTGTGTAGCCCGCGGGTCCTCCACCGATGATGATGAGATCGTATGTCATAATAGTTGGAAGTGTCTAGTGATATGAACGGGATCGTGGTTACTTGCTCTTGCCTTGATTGGCGACGGCTGCCTGAAGCTTGGCTATCTGCTCGGGATCGCCGAGGAAGTAGTCACGCTGTAGCTGCATCTTGTCGTCAAACTCGAAGACGTACGGGATACCCGTCGGGAGATTGAGCGAAGGGATCTCTTCGTCTGAGATACCTTTGAGGTGCTTGACGATACCTCTCAAGCTATTGCCGTGAGCCGTGACGATGATCTCGCCATACTTCTCTAGGTCGGGACGAATGTTGCTCTCCCAGTAAGGAAGGATGCGCTCGACCGTCTCCTTGAGCGACTCCGTGAGTGGGAGCTCGTCAGGATTGACCGAAGCATAGCGTGGATCGTGCTGAGGAGCGCGCTCATCGGTCGGGTCTAGCGGTGCGGGCGGTACATCGTAGCTGCGACGCCAGATGTGCACTTGCTCCTCGCCATACTTGGCCGCTGTCTCAGACTTGTCCAGCCCTTGGAGCATACCGTAGTGCTTTTCGTTGAGACGCCACGACTTCTCCACAGGGATCCAGTCGAGATCCATCTCATCGAGGATAATGTTTAGCGTCTTGATGGCGCGCTTGAGATATGATGTGTAAGCCTTGCCAAAGCGAAAGCCCGCTTTGCGTAGCTGTCGGCCAGCCTCGTGCGCCTCCTCGACACCTTGCTCGGTGAGGTCGACGTTTGTCCAGCCTGTGAATTGGTTACTCTTATTCCACGTACTCTGTCCGTGGCGTACTAATACAAGTCTTTTCATAAGGGTGAGATAAAGGAGTTTCTAAATGATTACTGATTTGTTGGATCAGAAAGCCTCTGAACGAGCTGCTGAGCGGTCATCTCCTTGACAGCCTCCAGAGATCCGCCAAAGGTAGGCAACGCTTGCTGTAGCATCGTCTCATACTCTGCCAAGAGGTTGCGACCCCACAGCATATCTATGCGAACCAAGTCCATAAGCGTGACGAGCGAGTAGCGTACCATCGCATCGTTGATGAGCGCCATCTGGTGACGTGGGCTCTGCTGGCTGACCCAGTAGAGGAGCTGTGCCGTGTCGCGGAAGAGTGCGCGAACGATCTCGTCGCCCTGCTTCGTCATATCGGCACGATAGTAAGCATCCGCTAGACTTACGTCAGTCATGTCGTAGGGAACCGCCTTGGGCGAGATCACCTCGGCACACTTCGTCAGCACTTCCTTAGCTCGCTCGGTGTCGCCCTGACGTAGGAGCGCCTGGACTAGTGTCGCGAAGACACGTGCTCGATAGTAGTAAGAGATGTTCCGTCGGATATTCTCGTCAAAGTAGATGTTCGGGTCATTGGCGTTGAAATAGCGATACTTGTTCATCACCAAATCATACATCCGCTCCACATCGACCTCGTAAGGCGTCCCCGCCACTGTTGTCGGGTTAAAGCGTTGCGCCATACCCACCTGCGACATATACTGTCTCTGATTAGCAAAGACATTCTGAGGAGCCGAGGTTACCCACATGATCGGTCGCTGCCACTTCGCTGCGCCCAGCATATCTAGGACAAAGAGCTGATCTCTCGTCACAGCCGTCTTGCCCTCCAGCGAAAGCACCATACTCTCGGGCATAGGCAAGCCCTGAAGCTGCGGGAAGTACTTAGCGACAGCCAGCGTGTCCACAGATAGTAGCACCTTATCCGTAGGCATCTGCGCCTGCCCCTGAGGAACAACCTTAGTCGCGGCCTTCATCGCTTGGTCGAAAGGCATCGGCACCTCACTCGTCGGACGTATCAGCGCATAGGAGTTCGTGACGAAGAAGGCTGGACTCATATATTTATTAGGTATCGGCTGCGCCTCGTAGCTGTGACGTAGCATGTGCTTGCCGTACCACTCCGACTGCAGGTAGCTCAGGTTGCCCACCTTGACATCGGTGCGCACACCTTCCACCTCTTGGGAGTACCACAAGGGGAAGGTATCGTTATCCCCGAAGCAGAGTAGCACCGCATTGGGATCACAACTGATCAAGTAGTTGTATCCGAAGTCGCTCGCTAGGACACGTCCTGAGCGATCGTGGTCATCCCAGTTTTCCGAAGCCATCTGTATCGGCACGATCAATCCGAGTACCGAGACGATCGAGGCATTCAGTACAGGCTTGAGCTTAGCACGGCTCAGCAGTTCGTAAAGTCCTGCCACACCGAAGCCGATCCATATCGCAAAGGCGTAGAAAGAGCCCGCATAGGCGTAGTCTCGCTCACGAGGCTGCCCTGGCGTCTGGTTGATGTACAGGATAATCGCCAAGCCCGTCATGAAGAAGAGCGCCAGCGTGATCCAAAAAGCTTGCATCCCCTTCTTGCGCCTCATCACTTGATAGGCAATGCCTAGGAAGCCGAGGAGAAGCGGCAAGAGATAGTAAGCGTTGCGCCCCTTGTTATTGCGGAATTGATCTGGCAGATCTTTGGTCTTACCCAGTGCGATCTGATCAATAAACGAGTAGCCCGTCAGGACGCCACCCTTGAGCATACCGCCATCGCCCTGCAAGTCGTTCTGACGGCCGATGAAGTTCCAGCCAAAGTAGCGCCAGTACATATAGTTAATCTGATAGCGCAAGAGGTACTTCAAGTTATCTGCCATCGAGGGCTTAGACATATCATCAGGGTTGCGGTCTATCCAACTGTTGTACGCACTGATATGCTCCGGCTGTGGCGAGAACATACGGGGGAAGAGCATCTTGCTCCCCTCAGCATACTTCACCTCCGGTTGGCTATAGATCTTGACATATTCATCGGGTTCGTTGGGATTACTCTTTACCTTGGGCGCATAGACAGGGCTTCCCTCCTCCATAGCTATAGGACGCGCCACATAGGTAGCACTGTATAGATGAGGGATCGCACCGTACTGCTCACGGTTGATGTAGCTCTTGATGGCAAGCGCCGTGTTCGGCTCATTCTGATTCATCGGCGTGCCAGCGAGCGAACGCACGAGGATCACCCCGTAGGAGCTAAAGCCGATCATGATGACCAGCATACACATCTGAGCCGTGTGTAGAAGCTGTAGAGAGACCTTTCTGTTTTGGAAAAGGTATATCGCCAGCGCTATCGTCACGATCACGCCTAGCCAGACCGCTCCTCCGAAGTATGGGATACCGATCAAGCACCAGGAGAGGATAAACGAACTGATGATCAGATTACGACCACGCTCGCCTCGCTGATAGAGCGTAAGCGAACCGACCAGCACCACCATAAGGACGGCTAGATAGATGTAGAAGCCACTGTTGTACGGCATCTTCAGACCATTGACCACCCAGCGGTCTATTGTTCCACCGAAAGCGACGACACCCTGCATGATACCAAACATGATGACCGCTATCAAGACGAAGGATACGATCAGCGTCGTAGCAATTCCCTTGAAGGAGAGCGTATCATGCTTGCGGAAGTAGTATATAAGCGCCATCGCAGGGATACAGAGCAGGTTGAGCAGGTGCACACCGATACTGAGACCCATCACATAGGCGATGAGGACTATCCAGCGGTCGGAGCGAGTATTGTCCGCACGGTCGCTCCACTTGAGCATCAGCCAGAAGACCAGCGCCGTCAGGAAGGAGCTAAAGGCATAGACCTCGCTCTCCACAGCACTATACCAGAAGGTATCTGTAAAGGTGTAGAGCAACGCTCCCACCAGTCCAGAGCCCATGATCAGTATCGTCTGCGCTAAGGTAGGCACAGGGGTCACCCCCTCAGGGATCAATTGCTTGGCACAAGGCGAAGCGCCTGGCAGTACCACACGACGCACCAGATGGGTGATACTCCAGAAGAGCAGGAGGATCGTCCCCGCACTGAGCAGTCCACTCAGCGCATTGGTGTATAGTCCCGCCAGTGCAGGTGTCGGGGCTAGGTGTGCAGCGACATTGTACACAAGCATGTAGATGGGCGCCCCAGGTGGGTGCCCCACCTCCAGCTTAAAGGCCGATAAGATAAACTCGGGGCAGTCCCACAGGCTCGCCGAGGGACCGATGGTCATCAGGTAGACCACTGCTGCGATGACAAAAGTCACCCAGCCCACCACATTGTTCAGCAGATTGTACAGTCGCCAGTTCTGTTGCATATCTATAGTTAAGGTATCGTATATGGGGACAAAGATACGAAAATAGAGGTTAGAGGGTTAGAGATTAGAAATTAGAGATTAGAAGTTAGAGATTAGAGAGACGAGAAGCGATATGTAGGGACGCACGCTAGTTCCACGTCGCTCTGTAGGGACGCACGGTCTGTGCGTCCGTTGTAGAACGGCAAAACGAG
>CAMPUN010000136.1 GCA_946997275.1 uncultured Porphyromonas sp. | reverse complement strand
CGGGAACGGACGCCCTCCGACTAGACACTTTCGTGCGTCCCTACACCCGTTACTCGTTCCGTGCGTCTCTACAACCGTTACTCGTCGGCTGGGTTGACAGATTTTGGGAGATGAGCCATTTTTCAGTATCTTTGCAGTGTACATGTTGACGAAATGACGCACGACGAGCAACTACAGGTGGACGCACTCTACCGAAACGCTATGCGACTCCTCGAGCAGCGTGACTCGCTACGACAAGAGGTGGAGACGCAACGTCTAGAGATAGCAGATCTCAAGGGACGGCTCGGTGAGCTGTGTGACGAACTGGAGGAGCTGAAGAGTCGCAACCGACAACTCCTGATGGCGCGCGCCCTAATCGTCAGTGGTGCAGATATGGGTATCGCTAAGGAGCGAATGACCCAGATGATCAAACGAATGGACCAAAGCATAGCTCTCCTAGAGCTACAGCATAGTATAGATACAACTCAGCCTCACTAATGGCACGGATGGAGCTAGAGGGTAGCAAAGCCCTAGAGGATCGTCGGGACGAGATGCAGAGTATCACGCTACTTGTCGACGGTATCGCTATCCCCATTGATGTGCCGCGTAGCGAGGAGCCTTACTATCGTCGTGCACAGCATACGATATCGGCTCTCGTCAAGAAGTATCGTGCAGCTTACCCACAGCCAGCAGAGAGCGATGAGCAGCTTCACTGGCTTATGGCGGCTGTAGATATTGCCGTACAGTGTGAGGTGCTCAAGGAGAGCCAGGACACGACTGAGCTCCTGAAGCGTCTCTCTGAGGTAAACAGTCTACTGGAGCGAAAGCTGTAGACGAGGTGTGTGCGGGGTGTCGAGCCTCCACCTTTTTCCTCAGAAGGGCTGGAATATATAGCTAAGACCGATCGTTTGACCACTGGGACACGTCTCAGTAGGGCGACTCTGTATCTCTACCGATCATGTCAGAGACATTGAGGCAGATTAGATATACACACTTTAGGCAGAACGATTTATGGAGATTAGCATATACCTACTGATTCTATTCATATTATTAGCCCTAGTCGTAGGCGGAGGGGTCGTATGGCTCGCTGTGATGCGACTCTACAAGCAGCGAGCGGAGCGCATCGTAAAGGAGGCTGAGGAGCGCGCAGAGAAGGTCATCCTCGAGGCTCATAAGACAAAAAAGAAAGAACTACGTGAGGCTGACGGCATCCTTGAGAAAGCTAAGCAGGATGCCGAGATACTGAAGCAACAAAAGGTGATTGAGGCTAAGGAGTATGCACTGCAGCTCAAGAGTGAGCTGGAGGAGCGCTTGGCCGATCGCACGGCACAGGTACAGAGCCGAGAGGCTACCCTGCAGCAACTCGAGCAGACGCTCACAGCACGTACCAAGCAACTGGAGGATGCCTCGACAGAGCTAGAGCGTGAGCGCAAGCAGATGACCCAGCAGGAGCAGCTAGTTGCTCAGAAGCAAGAGGTGCTAACCCAAGCGATCCGCACACAGCAAGCTAAGTTGGAGGAGATAGGAGGCCTGTCGGCTGCACAAGCCAAGGAGCAACTCATCGAGTCCCTGCGCTTAGAGGCTCGTGATCAGGCGGCGGCTTACACGGCTGAGGTGATCGAGGAGGCTAAGATGAATGCTTCGCAAGAGGCACGACGACTGATCGTGGCAACGATACAGCGTGTCGCTACTGAGACGGCTGTGGAGAACTCTGTCTCAGTCTTTCACATAGACAATGACGAGGTCAAGGGACGCATCATCGGTCGTGAGGGGCGTAACATCCGCGCTCTAGAGGCTGCCACGGGCGTGGAGATCATCGTGGACGATACGCCAGAGGCTATCGTGCTCTCAGCCTTTGACCCTGTGCGCCGTGAGATAGCTCGCCTAGCACTACATCAGTTGGTACAGGACGGACGTATCCACCCGGCTCGCATTGAGGAGGTGGTAGATCGTGTCAGCAAGCAGATCGAGGAGGAGATCATCGAGACGGGCAAGCGGACGATTATTGACCTCGGAATCCACGGTATGCACCCTGAGCTGGTGCGTTTGGTGGGCAAGATGAAGTATCGCTCCTCGTATGGGCAGAACCTCCTGCAGCATGCACGTGAGACGGCCAATCTCTGTGCCACGATGGCATCTGAGCTGGGGCTCAATGCTAAGAAGGCGCGTCGTGCGGGCCTCCTACACGATATCGGCAAGGTGTCTGACGAGGAGCCCGAGCTACCACACGCTATACTGGGTATGAAGCTCTGCGAGAAGTACAAGGAGAAGCCCGACATCTGCAATGCTGTCGGTGCTCACCATGAGGAGATAGAGATGGAGTCGCTCATAGCGCCTATCGTCCAGATATGTGACTCCATAAGTGGTGCTAGACCGGGGGCTCGTCATGAGATCGTCGAGGCGTACATCAAGCGTCTCAAGGACCTCGAGCAACTGGCTCTCTCTTACCCAGGTGTGGTCAAGACCTATGCGATCCAGGCGGGTCGTGAGCTACGTGTCATCGTCGGTGCTGACGAGATAGACGATCAGGCTACCGAGACGCTCTCGGCAGATATCGCTCATAAGATACAGACTGAGATGACTTACCCAGGACAGGTCAAGATCACGGTCATCCGTGAGACACGTGCTGTGAGCTATGCTAAGTAATCGGCATATGACTGGCTTGGTAGCAGATCCATCCCTAAGCACAAGCCCTCGGCAGGGTCTCCTCCCGAGGACGCAAGCTACGATGTAAAGCTTAATATTTCGAGAGACAGATGCGTCGCAAGGTTATCTCTACGGTTGATAGGTACATCTTCACCCAGTTCTTGGTTACCTACTTCTTTTCCATTGTTCTGATCCTGGCAGTGGCGATAGCCTTTGACGTGACCGAAAAGCTGGACAGGCTCCTACAGCCTGACGTCCCGCTACGGGCTATCATATGGGACTACTATGCTAACTTCGTCCCTTACTACGCGAATCTCTTTAGTCCGCTCTTTGTCTTCATAGCGGTCATCTACGTCACCTCTCGCTTAGCCGAAAATAGTGAGATCATCGCTATCCTGAGCTGTGGTATGAGCTTTCGTAGGCTCCTCAAGCCGTACATGATGGGCGCTGCTGTGATCGCGATATTGACCTTCCTCTTGAGTAGCTTCGTCATACCGCCAGGCAACCGCATCAGAATCGACTTCCAGAATAGGTATATCAAAGACAAGCGCATCACCTACGCCAATGCGATCCAGATGCAGGTGGCGCCTGAGACCTTTATGTTTATGTCCTATTACAATGATGAGAGCAAGGTCGGGTACACCTTCTCGATGGATCGCTTTGAGGGCAAGGATCTCAAGAGTCGTGTGATGGCGAACAGTATCATCTACGACACGCTCTACAACTGGCAGCTACAGGACTACACGATCACCTACTTCGGCGAGCGACAAGACTCGCTCCTTAGAGGGAATCAGCTCGACACGATCATACCAATCACGCCGAGGGACTTCCTCGTCACGGAGGGAGATGTCGAGATGCTCACCACTCCAGAGCTATACCACTCTATCCAGCAGCAACGCATGAGAGGCGCAGCTACACAGCTCTACGCGATCGAGCTGCACAAGCGCATAGCGATGATCCCCGCCTCGTTTATCCTAACGCTCATGGGTGTTTCACTCTCGGCTCGTAAGCGCAAGGGAGGCATGGGACTAGCCCTCGCTGTGGGACTCTCGCTCAGCTTTATTTATATCCTCTTTATGACGGTCACCGCCTCCTTTGCAGTGACGGGAGCAATGGCTCCAGTGGTCGCTGCGTGGCTGCCGAACTTGGTTTACCTCGGTATCTCCTTCGTACTCTACCGTCTAGCGCCTCGCTAGATAAAACCTAGCGACGCCAGAAGGCGGGAGCGAAGAGGCTCAGCACGGTGAAGAGCTCGAGGCGCCCAGCCAGCATGAGGAAGCTCAGCACGATGAGGTCAAAGGGCGAGGCACTCGAGAAGTTGAAGACGTAGTCGCCGAAGGCGGGTCCCACGTTGCCGATGGCCGATACGGAGGCTGTGCTGGCAGAGATGAAGTCGTTGCCCGTGAAGGTGAGACAGAAGGTGCCTAGGAAGATAAGTGCGATGTAACCAAAGAAGAAGCCCATCACCTTGTAGACCGCTTCGTCGGGGACGCTCTTGCCATTGATGCGCAGCGGAGCTACGAGGCTAGGAGAGACGCGGTGAGCGATCTCCTTGGGGAGTGTCTTGGACATGATGACGAAGCGAATCACCTTGAGACCTCCCGCCGTGGATCCCGCGCAACCACAGATGAGCATGACGAAGATTCCGCACAGCATGAAGAAGGGACCCCAGCTACCATAGTCCGCATAGACATATCCCGTGGTAGAGATGAGCGATATGATCTGAAAGAAGGCGTCTCGCAGCGCTTTCCCCAGGTGAGGCTGTATGCTGTTGAGGACAAGGTGCAGGGTCACGAGAGAGGCTGTGACGAAGATGAGGCCGAGGAACCAGCGGGTCTGCTCGTCTCGGAAGAGTTGCTTGATCTGCCCCTTGAAGGCAAAGTAGATGAGCGTCATGTTTAGACTACCGATCACCATAAAGATCATCAGGATCGTCTCAAAGTACGGACTATTGATTACCTCAAAGGGCTGATCATAGATCGAGAAGCCACCTGTCGAGAGACAGGTGAATGCCATACAAGTAGCATCGAACAAAGGTATCGGTGTAAGCCGTAGTAACACGATG
>CAMPUN010000135.1 GCA_946997275.1 uncultured Porphyromonas sp. | reverse complement strand
ACTGATCCTTGAGGAGCAGAGCCTGCTCGAGTGCCCCCTTATCGTCGGGGTTCATAATGCTGGGTACGCCATCACGGATCAGAGTGCCCTTGACGGGGTCGAGCTTGATCTCAGTGGTATCGGGTACCTGCTTGATACATACTATAATCTTCATATGTCTAATAAGTGTCCTAAGGGGTCATTACTTGAGTAGGTGCGCTGCGATAACCATACGCTGTACCTCGCTGGTACCCTCGTAGATCTCGGTAATCTTAGCATCACGCATCATACGCTCTACAGGATACTCACGGGTGTAACCGTAGCCACCGTGGAACTGTACAGCCTTTGTCGTCATATCCATAGCGGTCTCAGCGCAGAAGAGCTTAGCCTCGGCTGCCTCTAGGTTGTAAGAGAGTCCATTGTCCTTGCACCAAGCAGCACGACGTACGAGCAGGCTAGCGCAGTCAATGCGAGCCTTGAGGTCTGCTAGCTGGAACTGCGTGTTCTGGAACTTGGCAATGCTGCGTCCGAACTGCTTGCGCTCCTTGGTATACTTGACAGTCTCATCCATAGCGCCACGAGCGATACCGAGCGCCTGAGCAGCGATACCGATACGTCCGCCATCGAGGGTGTGCATGGCTACCTTGAAGCCACCGCCTACCTTGCCGAGGAGACGATCCTTGGGGATGCGGCAATTCTCCATAATCAGCTCGCACGTAGCGGAGCCACGGATACCGAGCTTGAGCTCATGCTTACCTACAGTAAAGCCAGGGTCGTCCTTCTCAACGATAAAGGCTGAGATGCCCTTGTTGCCCTTGCTCTTGTCCGTCATAGCGAAGATGATGTAGACGTGAGCGTACTCAGCATTGGTGATAAAGATCTTATTACCATTGAGTATGTAGCACTCCTCCTCCTCGACAGCAAAAGTCTGCTGTGCGGAAGCGTCTGTACCAGCATTGGGCTCCGTGAGACCGAATGCGCCAATCCACTCGCCAGAGGCTAGCTTAGGTAGATAATGCTTCTTCTGCTCCTCTGTACCAAAGCTCATGATAGGATCACAGCATAGTGATGTGTGGGCAGAGACGACAACGCCTGTGGTAGCACAGACACGGCTGAGCTCCTCGACAGCCATCGTGTAGATCTGTACGGTAGAGCCTGCGCCTCCGTACTCCTTGGGAATGGGGATACCCATGATGCCCAGCTTGCTCATCTTCTGAACAGTCTCAATGGGGAAGCGCTCCTGCTCATCGATCTCTGCAGCGAGAGGCTTAACCTCTTTCTCTGCAAACTCTCTGATCATTTGCAAGAATAGCTCCTCTTGTGGGGTCTTACTAAAGTCCATAGTTTGAAATATGATTGTCTATAATAGTGTGTTGTTGCTTGATAAGGCCTGTCGCCCGAAGGCGGCAGGCTCTAGAAGTAGTGTCGTAGGACTACTGACGCATGGGCTTGACATCGTCCACGTAGTGTAGCGTAGCCTCTGTGGCTGCCTCTATCTCCTCACGTGTGACGCCGTCACGGATCTCTGTGACGTAGAGTCCCTGACCCTTGCGTACCTCGATGACGCATAGCTCGGTGATGATGAGGTCTACCTGACCAGCTGCTGTGAGCGGCAGAGTACACTTCTTGAGGATCTTGGCTTTGCCCTTTGCAGTGTGGGTCATAGCAAGGATCACCTTGCGTGTACCTACGAGCAGATCCATAGCACCACCCATACCGGGGGCGAGCTTGCCAGGGATAATCCAGTTAGCTAGGTCACCAGCCTCATCGACCTGTAGTGCACCGAGGATGCTTACATCCACGTGACCTCCACGGATGATACCAAAGGAGGTAGCACTATCGAAGGTGGCAGCCTCTGGCACAGCAGTGATAGCACCACCACCAGCATTGATCCAGAGGGGATCCTCCTGGCCTGGAGCGGGAGCACCTCCCATACCAATCATACCATTCTCAGACTGTAGCATCACATGCACGTCTGGCTTGAGATAGTTGGGTACCATCGTGGGTAGACCGATGCCGAGGTTGACGACATCGCCATCCTTTAGTTCTAGGGCTACGCGCTTGGCGATAACCTCTCTGACTTGATTCTTGTCTAGTTCCATATCGTATTATACCTTGATTTATATTACTTCTTAGTTATAGCGAGCTGAGTACTACTTACCTTCGGCAGCCTCTTTGCGACGCACGATCTCCTGACAGATAAAGGAAGCCACATCGTCGGCAAAGGTGTTGGCACCAAAGCCAGCGTCAAAGCCTAGCTCCTTGGCCAGCTCGTGCGAGACACGTGGACCGCCACAGATGACGATCATCTTGTCGCGTAAGCCCTCAGCCTCGATGAGCTCGATGAACTCGGTCATGTTCTTGATGTGTACATCCTTCTGCGTGACAGTCTGCGAGACGAGGAGGGCATCGGCATTCATTTCGATACCCTTAGCGATGAGCTCCTCGTTGGGCACCTGACTGCCGAGGTTGTAGGCGTCAATCATGTCGTAGCGCTCTAGGCCGTAGTGACCTGCGAAGCCCTTCATATTCATGATCGCATCGATACCGACCGTGTGCGCATCAGTTCCAGTACTAGCTCCTAGCACGACCAGCTTGCGTCCGATGTGTGTGCGGATAAACTCGTCGGTCTCCTCCATGCTCCAGGTGGTCGACTCGACCTTGGGCACGTAAATGTTGGAGTAGTCAACCGTATGGGTGCAACTACCATAACAATTGAAGAAGGTAAAGCCCTTGGTCAGCTCCTCAGAGAAGACAACCATCGGGTTTTGTAGTCCCATCTCCTTAAGTAGAAGCTTAGCGGCCTCCTCGGCCTCAGCCCCTTTAGGTACAGGCAGCGTGAAGCTAAGCTGTACCTTACCATCGTTCATGGTGTCGCCGTAAGGCTTTACTTGTGAGAGGTCGAGGGTACGGTCAAAGTCCTTCGCCTCCATTGAATATAGTCCTCCACTCATAGCTTGCCTTGTATCTTACGGTTCTTCATTAGTTCCAGTGTTGGGTTGTAGTAGCGCTCGCTCTTTGGCTTGACACCGTCCAACCCACGTCCTCCATCCAGGGGACGCTTGATATCTGCAAAGATACCCTTAGAGAGCGCGGTAAAGAGTCCCTCGCCCTTGATCTCCTCGAGGAGGTCTAGCGTCTTGTCTAGTACCTCACGAGCACGGCTCTGGATGATACCACCCTCCTTAAACTCAACCTCGTCACCGATGGAGCGCATGTTGTTGAAGATGTAGCGCGCATTCTCGATCGAGAGGAAGCGGTCGCTCATGAAAGGCGTGTGGATAGCCTCTGTCGGCATACCAAGGAGCTGTAGCCCCTGATGCGTCCAGATACCTATTATATTAAAGAGTGCATCCTGTATGTGACCACGGAAGATGTTTCCGGTCATAAACTTCGTAGGAGGCATATACTTGAGTGGAGCCTTGGGGAAGATCTCACGCGTCATCTGAGCCTGCGCCAGCTCGAAGAGGAAGCCATTTTCAGTCATCGGATCCATCTCGAAGGCATGTCCTAGACCCATCTGCTCCTCGGGAAGGGCAGCCTGTAGGGCAAACTGCTCATTGATAAAGTCAGACGCAAGGACCGTGTGTGCCTGCTCGATAGCATCAGCCGTCGTGAGGTAGTTGTCCTCACCCGTGTTGATGATGACGCCGGCGAAGCCATTGATCACACGACTGGTGTACTGGTCGATGATCGTGCGCTGCATATTGATATCACGGAAGAGGATACCGTAGAGCGCATCGTTGAGCATGACGTCCAGTCCCTCGAAAGCTCCCATGATAGCGATCTCTGGCATACAGAGACCAGAGCAATAGTTACAGAGACGCACGTACTTGCCACGCTCCTCGCCCACCTCGTCAAGCGCTTTGCGCATGATGCGGAAGTTCTCCTGTGTCGCATAGGTACCACCGAAGCCCTCGGTCGTAGCACCGTAGGGAACGTAGTCGATCAAGCTCTGTCCCGTAGTACGGATCACCGCGATAATGTCAGCACCCTGTCGTGCAGCAGCCTGTGCCTGGATCACGTCCTCGTAGATATTACCCGTAGCGACGATCACATAGAGGTAAGGCTTAGGGCCCTCACCGATTGTCTTAAGGTAGTTCTCGCGGCGCTCTCTATGCTCGACGATGCGCTGCATACCCTTCAGGATATATGGCTCTAGTACGTCGGCTATCTCTTGTGGCGTGCGTGCCGGATAGTGGGTTAAGTTTATCTCACCACGAGCTACCCCCTCAGCGATCTGCTGTGGATCCATGCCCGTAGCCAGCATTGCGTTGGCAAGGTAAAAGAAGGCTCCGTCTGAGAGAGCCTCCTGCTCCTTAATGTGTGTCACGACGACGTTGGGCAGAGGCACATCATGCTCGTCTACTCCGTCAATCCCGACGAAGCGACAGAGCGTGCGCTCTACCGTAACAGTCGTATAGCGGTCAACAAAGCTCTGCACCTCCTCGGCGATAGCGCCGGCGGCGTTGCGTGCTTTGTCCACTTTGGCAAAGTCTATACCTACTTTACTTGTCTTCATTCTTTGTTGCTAAGTTCTTTTCGCATAAATCTAATAGCTCCCTATCCATGCCTAGTATCTCTGCTATGCGGAGAGCCTCGTGAGGCGCATCGGTTTGGGTGTCGTATATGAGAGAGTAGTCGATACAACGATTGAGCTGGTTGATCTCGAGTGGCTTGCGTAGACGCTCCTCCACGAAGCCGCGTACTCTCCATCTGTGGCATCGCCCCAAGAT
>CAMPUN010000134.1 GCA_946997275.1 uncultured Porphyromonas sp. | reverse complement strand
ATAAACTAATCCTAACGGCAGCGATCTGCGGTGCCGAGGTAACCAAAGAGCAGAACCCCGCAGTCCCCTATACGATTGATGAGATCGTCCGCGAGGCTAAGTCCGCATACGATGCTGGAGCAGCTGTCATCCACGTCCATGTCCGTGAGGACGATGGTACGCCGACACAGTCTAAGGCACGCTTTAAGGAGGCGCTGGACGCTATCTATAAGGTTATCCCTGACGTGATCATCATTCCCTCGACGGGTGGTGCCGTAGGTATGACCGCTGAGGAGCGTCTACAGCCTACAGAGCTGATGCCTGAGATGGCTACGCTAGACTGCGGTACGTGCAACTTTGGCGATGATGTCTTTGAAAACACGATCCCCATGATGCGTGCCTTCGGTAAGCGTATGATCGAGAATAAGATCAAGCCTGAGTACGAGTGCTTTGAGATGGGTCACCTAGACACCATCCTGCGTCTAGCTCAGAGAGGCGAGGTGCCTGGAGATCCTATGCAGTTTAACTTCGTGCTAGGGGTCTTCGGTTGTACACCCGCTACGGCTGACAACCTAGCTTGGCTGGTCAACAACATCCCCGCAGGCTCTACCTGGACGGCCACTGGTATCGGTCGTCACGAGTTCCCCCTAGCAGCAGCTGCTATCGGTATGGGCGGTCACGTACGTGTCGGCTTTGAGGACAACCTCTACCTATCTAAGGGTGTCCTCGCTAAGAGCAATGGCGAGCTAGTCGCTAAGGCTGCACGCATAGCTCATGAGCTGGGCCGTGAGATCGCTAATCCGGCTGAGGCTCGTCAGATTCTTTCGCTGGCTCCTCGCCACTAAAGGGATATTGATTCTTCCCCTATTTAGTAATACAATCACATAATCAATCATATCAACTTTATATGCAGAAGAAAGGAAACAAGTATGGCACGCATCGTGTCATCTCTCCTAAGGGCGTGCTCCCACAGCCCGCAGACAAGATCGATAACAACATGGATGAGATCTACGACAACGAGATCCTCATCGATGTACAGACGCTAAACATTGACTCAGCTAGCTTCACACAGATCGAGGAGCAGGCTGGTGGCGACAAGGCAAAGATCGCCGAGATCATGATGGGTATCGTCGAGAAGCAGGGTAAGCACCGCAACCCAGTCACGGGCTCTGGTGGTATGCTCCTCGGTACTGTCGAGAAGATCGGTGATGCGCTCAAGGGTAAGATAGACCTCAAGGAGGGCGACAAGATCGCTACCCTCGTATCTCTCTCACTGACGCCTCTACGCATTGACAAGATCAAGGATATCCGTCCCGACATCGACCAGGTCGACATCGACGGCAAGGCTATCCTCTTCGAGAGCGGTATCTATGCTAAGATCCCCGAAGACCTGCCCGAGAACCTCGCCCTCTCAGCTCTAGACGTAGCTGGTGCACCTGCTCAGGTGGCTAAGCTAGTCAAGCCAGGCGACACAGTCCTCATCATCGGTGCTGGTGGTAAGAGCGGTATGCTCTGCTGCTACGAGGCTAAGAAGCGTGCTGGTGTCACAGGTAAGGTGATCGGTATGTGCCACTCACAGCGTAGTACGGATCGTCTGAAGGCGCTCGGCTTCTGCGACTATGTTTTCTCAGGCAATGCTACACAGCCTGTACCCGTCATGGAGGAGATCGAGAAGCTCACCGACGGTAAGATGTGTGATGTCACGATCAACAATGTCAACATCACCGATACAGAGATGACCAGTATCCTCTGCACGAAGGATGACGGTGTCGTCTACTTCTTCTCTATGGCTACGAGCTTTACCAAGGCAGCTCTAGGCGCTGAGGGTGTCGGCAAGGATGTGACGATGATCGTGGGCAATGGTTACACGAAGGGTCACGCAGAGATCACACTACAGGAGCTTCGCGAGTGCGAGGCACTGCGTAAGATCTTCACTGAGCTCTATGCTTAAGTGAACCGCTGAGAGATTAGAGTGTATCCAAGACACTCTAATCTCTTAGCCTTTATCGAAATTCAATCCCCTATCAATCACACACACAATGAACGAAAGCAGAAGGAAAGAGTTCTTTCCCGAAGTATCTGACGCTGATTGGAATGATTGGCACTGGCAGGTACGTAACCGTATAGAGACACTGGACCAGCTTAAGAAGTATATCAAGCTAACTCCCGAAGAGGAGGAGGGTGTACGTGAGTCGCTCAAGACGATCCGTATGGCTATCACGCCTTACTACCTGAGCTTGATCGACCCCAATGATCCGAACGACCCCGTGCGTAAGCAGTCGATCCCGACGATCAATGAGCTACACGTAAGCCCAGAGGATCAGCTAGACCCTCTGAGCGAGGATGAGGATTCACCCGTACCTGGGTTGACACACCGCTATCCTGATCGTGTACTCTTCCTGATCACCGACATGTGCTCTATGTACTGTCGTCACTGCACGCGTCGCCGCTTCGCTGGACAGAAGGATGCAGCCTCGCCTAAGGAGCGCATCGAGAAGTGTATCGAGTATATCGAGCAGACACCTGAGGTGCGCGATGTGCTACTCTCTGGTGGTGACGCCCTGATGGTCAGCGACAAGATGCTGGAGTATATCATACAGCGTCTGCGTGCCATCCCTCATGTGGAGATCATCCGTATCGGATCACGCACCCCTGTCGTATGCCCACAGCGTATCACGCCTGAGCTAGTACAGATGTTGAGCAAGTATCACCCGATCTGGCTCAATACGCACTTTAACCACCCCAACGAGGTGACACGCGAGAGCCGTGAGGCGTGCGAGCGCATGGCTAATGCGGGCATCCCTCTAGGTAATCAGTCGGTGCTACTACGTGGCATCAACGACTGCCCCTCGATCATGAAGCACCTCGTCCATGAGTTGGTCAAGATGCGCGTGCGTCCATACTATATATATGTATGTGACCTCTCACGGGGTATCTCACACTTCCGTACGCCAGTCTCTAAGGGTATCGAGATCATCGAGGCTCTACGTGGACATACATCGGGCTATGCTGTACCTACCTTCGTCGTAGATGCTCCAGGTGGCGGTGGCAAGACGCCTGTCATGCCAAACTATGTGATCTCTCAGTCGCCTCACCGTGTGGTGCTACGCAACTATGAGGGCGTCATCACGACCTACACAGAGCCTAGCGACTATAAGGAGGAGCCCTGTCAGTGTCCTGACTGCAAGAAGGCGCGTCACGAGGGTGTCTACGGACTACTCACGGGTGATCGCCTAGCTATGGCTCCTGAGCATCTAGACCGCAAGGAGCGTAGCCGTAAGTGGCGCGAAGCTCACAAGGGATAAGCTCCTCACGCCTTTGATTACGTAGCTCTCCAGATATCAAATCAACTATTCATGCCATTCATCGCAAACATAGCTCAGCTCAAGAGTCTCGCTATCGTGGGGACGGCTAAGAATGTGGGCAAGACGGAAAGTCTTAACTACATCCTTGGCGCTCTCCGAGAGCGTCATCCTGAGCTACAGCTAGCCCTGACGTCGATCGGCATAGATGGAGAGCTACGTGATCAGGTAACACAGACGGACAAGCCTGAGATAACCCTCCACGAGGGGATGCGCTTTGTGACGGCGGAGAACTTCTTTCGCAAGAAGCTCCTTCCGGCCGAGATATTTGACATCGATCGCATCTACTCCTCTTCCATCGGGCGACTTATCTATGCCCGAGCACGTGGCATCGGCAAGACGCTTATCGCGGGTCCTCCCTCGACGGGTGGTCTGCGTCGTGTAGTCACGAGGATGAGGCAGGAGGGTGTCGATCTGACGCTCATCGACGGAGCGCTCTCACGTCTTTCGCTAGCATCTCCCTCGGTGGCCGAGGGGATGGTCCTGGCTACGGGTAGTGCTTACTCGGCTCAGCCCGAGCAACTCATCAAGCGTATGCGTGAACTGATGCGCCTGATTCGTCTGCCTCAGCTGACCGACAGAAAGCTTGCCGAGCAGCTCTCAGAGGTGGACAAGGGCGTTCGTCTCTTAACCGATGAGGGGGCCATCGTAGATCCAGGCTTTGCCTCGGCGCTCACACCCGATATGTGGCGTGACACGACTTGGCTGGCTGAGGGCGATATGCTCTACGTGCCAGGCGTGGTCAGCGATAAGCTTCTCAACCAACTGAGGCTCATAAAGCGGCACAGGCAGCTTGTGGTCAAGGACTTTACTCGTATCTTTGCATCGGGACAAGCTGTACAGAGTTATCTAGCTACTGGCAGGGAGATCAAGACTCTATATAGTAGTAAGCTCATGGCGGTCACCTTCAACCCGCTAGCCCCCTCAGGCTATCGGCTAGATAGTGAGCGCATGTGTGGGCGTCTATCCGAAGCTCTTGGGGTCCCTGTATATGATGTCAGAAGGCTATGAAAGACCTACGTAGTTGTATAGACCAAATAAGCGGACTGCGCTATGTCGTGGAGGAGATGCACTTCAACTCTTCCCCAGGACGTATGGCTATGCTAGCTACGCCCTGGAGTGTCGAGGTGGAGACTATCGAGCAGCGACTGGATGAGGTCGCCCGCTACATAGGCTATCTCTCCGACCGTGAGCAGCAGAAGGGTATGCAAGAGGTGGCGATACACCTTTGCGAGCTGATGAATGTGTCGGGCTCTATCGAGACGATCAGACAGCCTCAGGTCATCTGTAGCGACATTGACCTCTTTGAGATCAAGCGACTGGCGCTCATCGAGGAGAAGGTGCGTCGCCTCACCGAGCAGTATCATCTAGAGATC
>CAMPUN010000133.1 GCA_946997275.1 uncultured Porphyromonas sp. | reverse complement strand
CCAACTTATCGAGGAGCGCTGTCAAGAGCTGTATATCGGTCGTGTCACCCAGTATCTTGATGATCCGATCATGAGCCACGATCCGCAGCTTAGGGTAGAGATTGCGTAGCAAGAGCAGGTACTCACGGTTAGGACCATAGAGTACTGCAGGATCTATCTCCTCTAGGATATATAGTCTCTCTGTCACTAGGCTTCGATACTCCTTATTTAATATAGGATGCTATCTCGGAGGCGATGCGAGCCATCTCCTCATCGGTAGGCTTCGTAGCAAGCGGTCCGTGAGCCACATCACCCTCACTATTGATCGGGATCAGATGCACATGTGCGTGCGGCACCTCTAGCCCCAGGACCAGCGTAGCCACCTTGCGGCAGTGCGTCGTCTCCTGTATAGCACGGGCCACCCGCTTAGAGAAAGCCATCAGCCGAGCCAGCTCCTCGTCCGTCAGGTCGTAATAGTAGTCGACCTCACGCTTCGGAACCACTAGTGTGTGCCCCAGCTGATAAGGATTGATATCTAGAAATGCGTAGTGCTCCTCGTCCTCCGCAATGCGGTAGGAGGGGATCTCACCCGCTATGATGCGACTAAAGATTGAAGCCATAGAGCATTCGTTGTTTTTGGGAGGAACTATTCAAGAAGAGTGGCACCCTATCGAGTGATCTCTAGGATCTCAAAGACCAGCTTACCCGCAGGCACCTCTATCTCCACCACGTCGCCCACCTTCTTGCCGAGGAGTCCCTTAGCAATAGGCGTATTGACCGAGATCTTGTTTTCCTTAAAGTTTGCCTCAGCATCAGAGACGATGTAGTAGCTCTTCTCCTCGCCCTTCTTCTTATTGAGCAGGCGCACATGGTTCAGTATCTGCACCTCATCGGTCTTAATCTGCGAGGGCTCCAGCACACGGGCATTGCCCAGCTGAGCCTTGAGCATAGCGATCTTGTCCTCGAGGTGAGCCTGCGCCTCCTTGGCAGCATCGTACTCAGCATTCTCCGACAGATCTCCCTTGTCCCGCGCCTCAGCAATCTGCTGTGTGACCTTGGGCCGCTCCTCAGCCTCCAGCTGCTTGATCGTATTGTTGAGGGCGTCATATCCCTCTTGGGTCATATAGTAATATCCCATAGATGATTAGGTGATAATGGTGTCTAATTCAGTCTAGTGCGTATCCTATGAGCCACACCCCGCCAGCCATCTATCGGCTGGCACATGGCACCTCATAGATACAAAACAAATGAGGACTTACTCCCACACAGCACCCCCTATCGTCTAGAAGAGCCACATCAGAGAAGCCTCGTCATATATTGAGATGCGCTACGCCGTCCGCACATCTTCCTTACTGAGTGCAAAGGTACTAAAAAAACGTTTCATACCCACCCTTCTGATCTCTCCTCAATACTGCAACTCAAACAGCTATATCCGATTCCATTAGGCCCTTAAGGTTTAGAATGCTCGTGGCGTTGGGCCTTTAGACAAAAAGATTCTTCCCGAAAAGCTTGCAGGTTAAGAAAATTGTCGTACCTTTGTGATCCGGGCGAGTGCCACACGGCCAGCTCCCTGTGAATCCCCCAGGGCTTGATCGCAGCAAGGGTAGCGGGTTGTAGCGGCGCGATGTGGATTGCTCGCCCTTTTGCCTCTTTAGCTCAGTTGGTAGAGCACGTGATTTGTAATCTCGGGGTCGTTGGTTCGAGTCCGACAAGAGGCTCTCTCACAAGGCTAGTCCTAGAGACCATATCTACAGTTTGACGAGCAGATTGCTAAGCTTAGCAGTCTGCTCTCTTTGTGTATACAGATCCGTCCTCGCCTAGCGCAAGTCTTAGCATCTAGCACAAGCTTCACGGGCAGGGGCGGGGAATGGTTGCTGGGAGGGGGCGGGAGCGTTTGAATTATGGACTTTGTGTCCTACAGATTTGGACTAGTTGTTGCGTTGCTCTTCTTTATGGACTGCTGAGCCGTGTCTAGACTACAGGCCGATCTTAAGTACACTAGAGTGCAGTCGCGATGGTCATCTATATTACCTTTGCATTGCTTCTCTACTAGAGATTCGCAAAGTGACAACAAGTGCTCCACAAATCTGAACTCCACCAGCTCGTAGCTGGGACTCTCTGGACACTCTGTGACGCATGACTCTCGCCTCCTCACATACCGGGACTAACTTCCCGAAGCTAGCTTTTACCATGGAACTTGAGCTAGGCGATGCCTATAAAAAAGGTGGCGAGCACCTCACGATCGAGGGACTCGCCACCATTTTCTTTTTCGGAAGAGAGCTCTACTTACTCACACGTTAGAGGAGATCCTCCGTGTGATCTGAGAGCCTCTAGACTCTAGACTTACTGCTTGACCACTAGACGGTCAGCACCAGACACGCGTACCACGTAGGTACCAGCGGGATAGCTGGCGAGGCTGACCACAGCGCTACCCGTAGCGTCCGTACGAGCCATACCAACGAGCGCACCCGTCAGGTCGTAGAGCTGGATGTTGCTATCAGCGCCTGCACCTACCACGTGGAGTAGCTCCTGCGTGGGGTTCGGGTAGAGCTGTATAGCGAGCTCCTCGACGGCAGCGACAGCGAGATTGGCCTCCTCAACGATATGGCCAAAGATGTTCCAACCCTTAGCCTTGCTGTAAGCCTCCTTAGCTCCCTCCTTAACATAGAGCGTAGCATCCTCGGGGGCGTAAATATCCCCAAAGGTCGCCTCATTGATGACGGGAGGCTCTACACTATACGAGTAGACAGACTTGATAATCTGACAGCCAGTGAAGGTGTTAGCCGCGATCGAGCAACCAGCTGGAATGTGTACCTCCTTGAGTGCAGAAGCTAGTCCGAAGGCTCCCTTGCCAAACAAAGTGCAGCTAGGCATGTAAGGCACCTTTTCTAGTGAGCGGTCATAGTAAAATGCGGAGTCACCGACCGAGACAAGCTGAGGTGTGACACCCTCTGCCCAGGCGAATGACTTCATAGCCCCATTGTAGGTAAGCGCCATCGCATCGATACGCTCTAGCGATGCGGGGAGTGTCAGCTCCTTGAGCCTTGGATTGTAAGCGAGAGCGAGGCGCGTGACCTCCTTGAGACCATCCGACAGCGTCAGCTTACCCTCCATACCGATCGCTTGATTGCCTATAGGTAGGTAGAGTAGCTTCGAGCCATCTGCCGTGTAGAGGACACCCTTGACACTCTTAAGAGCCGTATTGCCCGTGGCAACCTTGACATCACTCAAGTGCAAAGGCGTCAGGAAGGCTCCTGGCTGTATCGAAGTGACCTTAGCCCCTAGCGTGTAGCTGGTAGCCGTGAGACCCGCTGGGTAAGCGATGAGCTTCGTCTGATCCTTGCTGTAGAGGACACCCTCTATCGTTGAGAACGACGCATTAGCCGCAGGCACGACAAACTTCGTCAGAGCCGTGCAGAAGAGGAATGCACGATCACCGATACCCTTAACCTTATTATTGAGAGTCAGCGAAGTCATCTGGTTGGCACCCTCGAAGGCTAGCGGAGCAATGTAAGTCACCTCATCGGGGAGCACAGCATCACCCGCAGGCTTCCACTTGTGGAGTACGCCATCGACGATGTACGGATCCGTATCAGCGACAGAAGGTTTGCTGCAAGTTAGGTTGACCTCGACATCCTCCTTAAGGCTCTCGATCGTGTAGGTCAGCTCACGGTAGTTAGGTTGTGGCTCCGTATTGACCTGCCACTCATCGACCGTGTAGCCC
Source organism: uncultured Porphyromonas sp. (assembly GCA_946997275.1). GTDB lineage: Bacteria > Bacteroidota > Bacteroidia > Bacteroidales > Porphyromonadaceae > Porphyromonas. The sequence goes on along the minus strand of CAMPUN010000133.1, from coordinate 1,036 downwards.
TCAGCAGGATGTGCCGTAAAGACAAGCTTGCTACCAGCCTTGACTGCTTGACCCGTCTTGATCTCGACACCGTTAGCCGTAGCCGTGAGCGTGCCATTCTTTTCATTGAAAGAGGCAAATTTCACTCTAAAGTATCCCTCCAGACGGTCAAAGTCCACCTGGATCTCTCGAGAGTCGCGCACTTCGCAGCGATAGGTGGACTTACCATTCTGTTCAGCTATCGGCTTAAGCTCGCCACCAATCTCAGTCTGCTCGAACCAGTCAGCGATGCGGTAGCCCTCCTTAGGCGTAGCGGTAAAGTTGAGCATCGTACCCATAGGCACACGATCGCCAGACTTCACCTCTTTACCATTATCCAGTGCACAGGTCAGTGTACCCATCTGAAGGTCACGACTGCGGAAGTAAACGTCAGCACCCTCTGGACGTGCCTCAAAGGTCACCTCCACCTTTAGATTTTCGGTTAGGTCCTTAACCTCGTAGATTTGAGGGAACTTCGGATCACCCTCTACGGTCACGACATCTCCATTGACACGCCACTCCTTGATCTGCTGCTCAACCCTAGGGATCGCCTTAAAGCTAATAGGAGAGTGCTCTAGGAGCATGTCACCATCCTCAACATTCTGAGCTCCAGTCGTCCAAGCCTCCAGCTGACCATCGCCAGTATAGCTGTAGTTTACCTTGTAGCGTTGCTGTGTCCCTGCGGGAGCACCGACCTCGATCTGGCACTTCTTCAGCTTCTGCGCTAGCTCCGTCTTGATCGCCTCACTAGCGACATAGACGGTCGTCGTCTCCTTGTCTGGCCAGAGCGTCTCTAGACCAGAGATCGAATTACTCAAGTGCAGGTCTACGACACGTAGCGAGCCCACACCTTGGAAAGATAAATAGTGCGACTTGATACGCTCCAAGCGTGGCAGATAAAGCTCAGCGAGCTTAGTGCTGTTGACAAAAGCACCTTCACCGATCTCCTTGACGTAGGGTAGCTCTAGACGCTCCAAAGCACCACAGCCAAAGATAGCGTTGTCACCGATAGCCTTGC
>CAMPUN010000132.1 GCA_946997275.1 uncultured Porphyromonas sp. | reverse complement strand
CTCTCCGCAATCCGTGGCAAGGTGTCGGGCGAAGTGCTCGAGCAGTGGCAGGGCGACCCGATGAGTCCGCTGAATGATCCGGCGGGTGATAGCTTCCGCCACTACCGTGACGAGCGATATGATCAGCTACAGGCTTCTATCCTCGAGCGATACAAGTACTACAACGGGGTCGAGGGCAATAGTGCTGAGGCAACCAATGAGACGGGCTCCTACAGCGTGGCGAGCCGTGTCGTGCCTGATGTGGAGGACATCAACCAAGACAACACGCTCAACGAGCAGGAGCGTTACTTCGAGTACGAGATAGCGCTCTCGCCTGCCGAGATGCAGGTGGGGCGCAACTACATCGTCGACGAGCGCTCGGTTAATGTGAAGCTAGCCAACGGCAAGCAAGAGACGGTCAAGTGGTATCAGTTTAAGATCCCCGTACGAGAGCCGACCCGCAGGGTAGGGGGCATAGCCGACCTCAAGAGTATCCGCTTCATGCGCCTCTACCTGACGCAGTGGGACAAGCCTTTCGTGCTACGCTTCGGTACCTTCAAGATGGTGCGTGGCGAGTGGCGACAGTATGACCGCCCGCTACACGCTCCCTCCGTCACACCTATATCTAATGGCACGATGGAGGTCAATACGGTCAACATTGAGGAGAACGGTGACCGCAAGCCGATCAACTATATCCTTCCGCCGGGCGTCTCTCGTAGCGTCAGCCCCAGTCAGGCGCAAGCTATTCGTCAGAACGAGCAGTCGCTCAGCTTACGCATCAAACGACTAGCACCAGGCGATGCACGAGCTGTCTACAAGAATACGGGACTAGACCTACGTCGCTACAAGCGCATCGAGCTATTTGTCCATGCCGAGGAGCTGCCCGAGGAGGGGACACCCACGGGCAATGGCGAGATGACCGCTTTCCTCCGCCTAGGCTCTGACTACACAAACAACTATTACGAGTACAGCGTTCCCCTCGAGCTGACCCCCTTCGGCACTTACAGTGACAATGCTAAGGACCGAGAGATGGTTTGGCCAAAGGACAATAAAGTAGACTTCCGCTTTGACCTCCTCACGGGGCTCAAGATGCGACGCAACGCTGCGCAGGCTAATGGTGAGACCGATCTCTACACGCCTTACTCGGTGCCCGACGCTGAGCGTCCTCGCAACACGGTCACCGTGATGGGTAATCCCTCGCTGAGCAATGTCAAGACCATCATGATCGGAGTGCGAAACAGCGCTGGGCAGATCAAGAGTGCCGAGATTTGGGTCAATGAGCTACGCCTGAGCGAGTACCAAGAGCAGGGTGGCTGGGCGACCAATGCCGATCTGCAGGTGCAGCTGAGCGACCTAGGTTCGTTTAGTGCCCGAGGCTCTTACCGCACGGCGGGCTTTGGCGCACTCGATCAGTCACTCGCGCAGAGACAGCTAGAAGATACTGGCTTCCTCAACCTCTCGACGCAGGTGGAGCTGGGTAAGTTCTTCCCCGAGAAAGCGAAGGTGCGCATACCGCTCTACTACAGCTACCAAGACGAAGTGATCCGTCCGCAGTACAACCCGCTAGACCAAGACCTGCTCCTCACGGAGGCACTTGACAATGCTGCCAACGAGTCGGTACGTGACTCCATCAAGACTATGGCTCTGACACGGACACAGGCTCATGCGCTGTCGCTCTCTAACGTGGGGGTCAACATACAGAGCAAGACCCCGATGCCGTACGACCCAGCCAACTTTACGCTCGGCTACTCGATGTCTTGGGACGAGAAGAACGGCCCCGAGATTGTCTACGACCGCAATCGTACGTGGCAAGCTACGGCGCAGTATCAGTATACGCCCGTGGTGGCTCCGTGGAAGCCTTTTGACAAGCTCCAGCAAGGTAAGAACGCCTCCGAAGCGATCCGCACGGTCACCTCGACGCTGAGAGGTTATCAGATCAACTACCTCCCCTCACGATTTGCCTTCAACAGCTCCATCCTGCGCAACTATAGCGAGCATCAGGTGCGCAACCTCATGCCTGGCGGAGGAGCGGTGGCTGACTGGTCGCTACCAGCTACCTTCGTGCAGAACTTCGTCTGGCAGCGTGCCGCAAACATTGTTTGGAACCCCACGACCAATCTCAAGCTCTCCTTTAACTCTGGCACCAACGCACGCATCGTAGAGCCTCACGTACAGGTCAATCGTGAGCTAGCCCCCGACGACTACACGCTATGGCGCGACTCCGTCTGGCAGAGCATACGCAGTTGGGGACTCCCGATGCAGTACAACCAGACTGCCAATGCGACCTACACGCTCCCGCTCGCCCTCATCCCCTTTATGGACTTCGTCTCAGCCACCGCCACCTATATGGCTTCGTACAATTGGGACCGAGGAGCTTTGACCCAGCAGGGCGCCTCCATGGGCAATGTGGTGCGCAACCAGATGAAGCTCGATGGACGGGTCAACATCCTCTTCCAAACGCTCTACCGCAAGTTCGACTGGTACAAAGATTACGAGAAGCGACAGAACAAGAGCAGCAGCCGAAACAACCGCTCCGCCGCTCGCCGAGATGCTCGTGCCAGTCGCTCCGATGAGGAGTCAGCGGACAAAGCTTCCGCAGCCTCACAGCGCAAGAAGCCTGCGCCACTGCGCTTTACCAAAGAGGTGGTCCTGCGCCCCGACACGACGATTACCATCAACCACCAGCTCGGTAGCGCTAAGCCCGAGGTGACCGCCAAGGATTCGCTTGGACACAACTACCCCGTCAAGTATGCCGTGGTCAATCCCAACAGCATCACCGTCACAGGCACCGACTCCGTCACGATACGGGTCAACGTCTACGCTGCCGACAAAGCTCGTGAGATGCGCATGGAGCGCATCTATCCTTACATTGATGCGGGTATCTCCTTGCTCACCTTCCTGCGTGACATCTCGCTCACCTACACCCGCACTTCGTCGCTTCACTTGCCTGGCTTCCTTCCCGACATCAAGGCTGCAGGCGGGCAGGGTTACCCGATGCAGGGCGTCATGGCTCCAGGCCTTGCCTTTGCCTTTGGCTTTACAGACAATGACTATGTTCGCGAGGCGGCACAGCGTGGTTGGCTCCTCAAGCAGGCGGAAAACATCAACCCCGCCATGTATTCCCTCGCCGAAGATGCCACGGCACGTCTCAACCTCGAGCCACTCAAAGACCTCAAAGTGACGCTTACCTGGGACTATCACACCAATAGAGCGGTGCAGACGCAGTATATGTTTGAGGGAGCTCCCGAGACTTACAGCGGTACCTTTACCGCCGGAACCATCGGACTCAAGGGCTTCTTCGCTAGTGCCAATGCCAGCAATGGCTACAAGACGAGTACCTTTGACAATCTCCTAAACTACCAGCAGGAGATGGTGCAGCGACTGACCAACCAGTACAACGCTATCGCTGGAGCAGACGCTCCCGAGGTGCGTCCCAATAGTCCCGACGTACTGATCCCCGCCTTCATTGCTGCCTATACGGCTCGTGGTCTAGACGGAGCGACGCCATTCCACTCGATCTGGCGCACCCTCCCCAACTGGAGCATCACCTACACGGGGCTAACTAAGATTCCCGCCTTGGCAGACCTCTTCCGCAACTTCTCCCTCTCCCACACCTATCGCAATAGTTATAGTGTGGCGAACTACAACTCCTTCATCTCCTGGCAACCGATCGAGCAGCAGTTACGCATGGGCTACATAGAGATGCCCGCCGACGGTGCCTCGGGCGGAACAAATGGCATGCGTCGTGTCGCCTCCTCGCCTTACGACATCACGCAGGTCTCCATCCGTGAGTCCTTTGCACCACTCATTGGCGTAGAGATGACTTTGCAAAGTGGATTGGGGCTCAACGCTCGCTGGAATAAGTCGCGAGACCTGATGCTCAACCTCACCTCCTTCCAGGTCATCGAAAACAGCCGCAACGAGATCTCCGTCGGGATCAACTACAAGATCGATGACTTCAGCAAGCTCATCGGCATCAAGCGTCGGGCACCTCAGCGCACGGGAGCACAGGCGCAGGGCGGCAAAAAGGAGAATCCGCTCTTTGCCTCGGGCGGTGCTATGACCCTGCGTTGCGAGTACTCGTACAATCACTCCTCGATGCTCATTCGCAAGATCCAGGAGGCCTTCACACAGGCGACCAATGGCAACGTGGCGCACGTCATCAAGTTCAGTGCCGACTACGCACTCAGCCGTATGCTCACCATACGAGGCTACTTTGACTGGAATATGAATCACCCGCTCGTGAGCACCGCCTCCTTCCCCGTGAACAACACCTCCTTCGGCGTCGCCCTCCGCATCAGCCTCACCCAGCAGTAACGTCCGGATCTTCGCAAACGCATAATAGTCTCTAGAGGAGGCTTGACCGTAGCGATAAGCGGTTGAGCCTCCTTCGTTCTATTGCCCCACTTATCGGAACCTTATCCACACTCGCACCATCTACACTTATACAGCCACGTAAGAAATTGAAAATATCCACGTGGCTATTTTTTATTTTCCACGTGGGCGTCAATCATTTCTTCCGAAGTATCATCTGATTCTTCCGAAGTATCATTTGATTCTTCCGAAGTTTTATTTCTTTCCTCCGGAGGAATTTCCCATTTCCTCCGAAGAGATTTAAAAATCTCTAGGTGAGGACTTACTTCTTCTGAACCAGAATCTTTTTGAAGCAGAAGTCTTCCTGCCTAATATCTTTCAAATTCTTAGCCTATGGTTTGCTAAATGAGAGCCCCTCGTTGGCCGAGTCCGTGAGACGAGACTCGCTAT
>CAMPUN010000131.1 GCA_946997275.1 uncultured Porphyromonas sp. | reverse complement strand
GGTAAGAGATCTGATGATCTCCCTTGATGGTACTCCAAGGTCTCCTTGGCATGGGTGTATCGTTGTCGTTGGAGTTGCCCAACTTCATCGGAGCATCAAAGGTTCCCTTGATGGACTGTCCCTCTGGTGTTTTGAAGTCGAAGGTGAACTTATAGCTCGTTCCCTTATCCTCAACCTTCATCTTACCCGATGTAAAATATCCGATCTTGCCTAGTCCAGTCTCTGGATCAATGTACTTGAGGTAGGATCCTACAGCTAAATTGGTGCCGAAGAGGAGTATCTGCTCACCCCGCTTTACTGTCATAGGTAGGCAGTTGAAAGACTTGACGTCACGTCCGTCTACAGTGTACTCGCCCGCCTCAATACGTATGTTGGGGTCGTTGTAGTCTGCGACCTTGTGCATGAAGCCATCCAAGCTGAGCTGGTAGCCAGACAGGAGCTTCCCTTTCTCCATCTTTCCTGCCAGGAAGTCTATGTGGAAGTTGTCGCTGTGCGGTGCGAACCAGTTGCCATAGTAGCGTCCTAGAGCCTGTGTGAAGGTAATGTTCTGAGGTTTGTCAAACGGTTCAAAGGAAGCCTCTCCGACTAGGGGAAAGCTGATCGGACCCTCATAGTATGCCCAGACGGGTCGTCCAGATCCGTCGGTTAGGTTGATCTTTATTTGATACTTATCGTTCTTCTTCTGGACCTCTACAGTACCCTCAGAGAATGGGAGAGCGGTAGCAGCACCCTCGTCATTGACAAAGTAAAAGGCAGACTGTCCAGACTCTATCTCGAAGGGCATCTTCTCACCCAATGTATAGATACCTACAGGTAGCGATGGCGACTTAGGGTTCTTGTCCTTGACGTTGTAGAGGGATAGGACGACCTGTACGTCACCCGGCTTGACCGGATTGCCAGCCTGGTTAGGATCGGCATTAGATAGATTGACGACATAGTTTGCTGTCTCGTCATTCTCTACCGCATAGTATGAGGTGAGCACTCGGTCTAGTCGTATCTGATCCGCTCCGTGTTCATTCGTCTTCATATTAAGTGGCCTAGCAGCAATTAGGCCTTTGGCAGACTGAGCGACAACGTAGACTACATACTCTGTCTCGCCCTTGAGGTTTTCCTCTTTGATAGTTACCTTCTTGTTAGCCTCGACCTGCTTGCCCTGTGCGATGACCTCATCATCCTTGGGCTTTGTCGTCTCAGCCTCTTGGCAAATATATGCGACCCGTTCTACGGCTTTTGATGAGACTTCGAATGTGATCGCATTCGCAGCTACCTCAACACCAGAGACCTGGAGAGCTGGTTGCTGCTCCTCTACCTCCTTGTCCTTGTGACAGCTCGTGAGCGTAAAGAGAAATAAGAATAGAGCTGAGAGCCCTAGCTTAAATGTTTTTTCCATTATCGATTCTATATAATTAGTCGTTTGTAAAGTCTATAGTTCCTTTGAATTGGCTCCGATAGTGTATCTGTTCATCCTGCCCAATCAGATCGAAGAGGATTGTATAAGTGTCGCCCTCCAGAGAGACCTGTACGGTAGAGCCTGTGATAAAGCGTACGTCCTTGTTCTTTGGTGAATAAAAGGAGACCGTACTCTTTGGCGAGATGGTCATCGGTGTCAAGCCTTCGCTATAAGTATAGGTGCCAGGCTGTAGTTGTGTATCTGTAGGTTGCCCATAAAAGTCAATGGTCATCTCTTGATTCCAGTTTGTATCATTAAACTTAATCATAAACTGGCCAGGCTTGCGTCCATCTGGACTCAGGACACGAGCTGCGTCTGTATTAAACTGGTACTCGTCCTCCTTCTGTCCTCCGATTAGGATGCCATCGACCTTGCCGGTATAGGAGACCTGATACTTAGCACCACTCTCTAGCTCTAGTTCTGCCGTGATGGTGTACAGGTTGTCTGCGATAGTAACCTTGGCGGAGCCTGCTTTTGCTTTGGATAATGAGTAGTCCAACCCTATGAGACCAGAGTAGCCTGAGATAGTTCCTTCTGTACCCTCTGTACTAAAAGTATAGTCACCCTCTGGGAGCCACGCCTGAGCTTTGTGGTAGAAGTCTAGCCTCAATGTTACGCCCTTGTCGTCACGTAGCGAGACCATTGTATTGTTGTCTCCCGTCATGCTCGCTGAGGCAGATATCGCTACGAAAGTGTTGACGATAGGCCTACTACGCTGTAGCGTCGTGGTTAGCTCGCTACGATAACTTTTACCATTGGCTCCCAGTAACTGCATCGTCATGGTGTACTGATCACCATCGCCGGCTACGACAACTACACGACCGCTCGCTAGAGCAACCGTCTCGGCATCACCACCGTCCATGGGCGTTACAGAGACCTGACTGGAGCTGCCACGGATAGTTCCCGCATCCTTGCTCTCATTGATCTCGTAGGTGCCACTAGGTAGCTTCGTGGAGGCTGGATCGGCATAGAAGTCGAGGACCATCGTCTCGCTCCAAGCGTCGTTTCTAAAGGCTATAACGTAATGTCCAGGATCTTCAGAGCGATCGACCTGTAGCTCTGCCTGCGTGAGTGTAAGCGTCGTAAACTCCTGTACGACAAACTTAAAGCTATCTATCTCGCTAACAAGATAGCTGTGGGTCTTGCCATCCTTAGTGTGTATGACCATCTGCTGATCACTCTGCGCGAGCGTGGTGTGTTGTGTGGCTAAAGCTAGTAGCCCTAGGAGTATTACTAAAAGGTAGTTCCGTTTCATATCTATATGTTGTTTAATCTATTTCTCTACTGAGGCGTGTCGCCCTGATCTATACGTAGCTTATTCCGCCTAACAACTGTCTGGATAGACTTCCTTAAGCGGATGTGAGAGGGAGTCCTCTAAACCTATTCGCAAAGGTAAGTAAAAACAAAACAACACGCAAGAATCCAATATTAAGACGCAAGCGAACCAATTGTCTGGGTTTCTGAACAAGAATTGCGCAAGCGGAACTTATCCTAAACTTTATGACAGGTGCTGTGTAGTAGTTGCTGGATGTGGTTTGGCGATTAGTTGCTGGCTAGAGACATTAATGGGTGGAATGTACGGAATCTCTCGCTTCTTTCCTCTAGTCTCTAATTTTCCGTACCTTTGCGGGGTAGAGGGGTGGCTCGGTTGCTTATATATAGTTATTGTATAGGTCTGCCGGTCATGCTCCTTAATTCACTGATCACTCCAACTTATTAATCCCAAGAAACGTTATGGACGACTCCTTACCGCCGAGTAAGACTCGAAGCCTCTCCTGTAGACCTCCTCTACTGCGGAGCCTGTGCCCTAGCGTCTGCATGGGGTGACCCTACTTTAAGTACCGCATAGCAACTGGAGGTCTCTTAAGTTACCATCATCATTTACATCTTAAGAGCCATAGATTATCATGCGGAAGTTTTACCTGCCCAAGCAACAGTTCACTCAAGTAGAGAGCCTAGAGCCTCACACCTGGATCAAGGTGGTGCAGCCTACCTCGGAAGATATAGACTACCTCTGCGATGAGCTAGGGATACCTGAGAGCTTCATCGGAGATACAGCGGATAGCGATGAGCGCCCGCGTACCGAAGAGGAGGACGGATGGCGACTCACCATCATACGTGTCCCGATTGAGACGCCCGAGGGTACGACCCCTTACAACACGGTCCCCGTCGGTGTCATCTCACATCTGGAGAAGCAACTCATCGTCACCATCTGCTACCACCGCACGGACCTCATGCCTGACTTCATCAAGCACAATCAGCGCAAGGGGATCTCGGTCGATACGGATATAGACTTTATCCTCCGGCTCATCATGAGCTCGGCAGTGTGGTTTCTCAAATACCTAAAGCAGATCAGCTTCCTGATCCTAGAGACTGAGGAGGCTCTGGAGAAGAGTATCCGCAACGAAGACCTCCTACAGATGATGCGTCTGCAGAAGTGCTTCGTCTACTTCAACACCTCCATACGTGGTAATGAGTCGGTCATCGGACGCTTTAAGGTGAGCCACTATGAGCAGTACGACACCGACCTAGCGGAGGACGTAACGATCGAGCTCAACCAAGCGTACAACATGGTCAATGTCTACAGCGATGTGATGAATGGGACGATGGACGCTTTCGGCGGGATCATCAACAACAATATCAATACGATCATGCGCCGCATGACCAGTATCTCAATGATTCTGATGCTCCCTACGTTGGTCGCCTCTCTATACGGTATGAACGTAAAGCTCCCCATGGCTGAACACCCCATGGCCTTCATAGGGATCATGGTGGTCTGCCTGATCTTTTCGGGGATTGCCTTCTGGCTCTTCAAGCGCATCCGCTGGTTCTAGCGCCAAGGGCACGGCACCTGGTCTAGACCGCCTAACAGATAATCAAAAGGGGGAGCAGGACGATGAGTCCTACTCCCCCTACTATTTGGTTGAGGTTGGTGATGGATGTGTGGCTCTACAAGAGGTCGTTGCCGATGTCGTGGCGGTAGTTCTTGCCCTCGTAGAGTGTCTGCGTGGCGGTGCGATAGCACGCCTTCTGAGCCTCCTGGATGGTGGTGCCGCGTGCCGTGATGGCGAGGACGCGTCCGCCGTTGGTGACGACGTGACCCTCTTCGTCGAGCGCTGTGCCTGAGTGGTAGATGCGTATACCCTCAACTGGCTCTGGGAGCTGGATCGGGAAGCCTTTGTCGTAGTGCCCTGGGTACCCCTTGGAGACGAGGACAAGCGTCATGGCTACCTCGGGAGAGACCGCTAGGTTGTATTGGGCTACCTGTCCTGTTGCCATGGCGATGAGTAGCTCGAG
>CAMPUN010000130.1 GCA_946997275.1 uncultured Porphyromonas sp. | reverse complement strand
GACTCATACAGTCCCTTTACGAAAAGAAGGTGACCACCTACCCACGTGTCGACACGACCTTTCTTCCCGAAGATCAATACCCCAAGGTGGGCGAGACGCTCCAGGGCATCGCTCGCCACGCTAAGCTCGGGGGCTTCATCGCCCCGCTCTTGAGTAGCGGCAAGCCACTGAAGAAGAGCAAGAAAGTCTTTGACAATAAGAAGATCACCGACCACCACGCCATCATCCCGACGGGACAGCTGAGCAGTGGACTCACGCCCGACGAAGAGCAGATCTACCTCCTCGTGGCGCTGCGCTACATCGCTGCTTTCTACCCCGATGCTAAGGTCTCGACGACCACCGTGCGCGCCACCGTCGAGGAGTACCCGCTACGTGCCTCTGGCAAAACGATTCTCGTCGAGGGATGGCGCGAAGTGCTTAAGCCAGACAGTGGCAAAGAGGGCGACGACACCTCGGAGGGTGCTAAAGATAAGGAGCAGACACTGCCCCCCTTCAAGGAAGGCGAGTCAGGTCCCCACGAACCGACGATCCGTGAGAGCACCTCTACACCTCCACGCTACTACACCGAGGCGACCCTCCTACGGGCTATGGAGACAGCGGGCAAGGGGGTCGAAGACGAGGAGCTACGGGATGCCCTCAAGATGAACGGCATCGGTCGCCCCTCCACCCGCGCAGCCATCATCGAGACACTCTTCAAGCGTGGCTACATAGTTCGTGAGGGCAAGTCGCTACGCGCCACGCCAGCCGGCATACAGTTGATCGAGTCGATACAAGATCCGCTCCTCAAGAGCGTCGAGCTGACAGGTCGCTGGGAGCTCAAGCTGCGTCAGATAGAGAGCCGTGAGTACGACCCTGGGCAGTTTCTCAACGAACTCAAAGCACAGGTCACCGCCCTCGTCACCGAGGTGCGCGGCTTCTAGTCCAAATTTTCTACACCCACCCGAGTCGTCTCGTTTCCTCCCTAGGGAATAAGGGATCTTCCACGGAGGAAACGGCAAATTCTTCGGAAGTTTCATTTCACTCTTCGGAAGTTTCGCTTCATTCTTCCGAAGTTTTGTTTTGCGCCTCGGTAGAGGATTTTCATTTTCCATGGAGCTAGCTGGGATTTCCTCGAGAGAAGTCGGAATTAGCTAGGTTATTCGTGAGATTTCGCGTATTTTTTCACCCGAAAGCGTGGATGTCCAGTTTTTTTCGTACCTTGTCGCTGAAGGTACTAACAATTAATCTGTAAACATGAAACAATCAGGCTTTTCAAACTGCAAAACTCTGAAAGGCATTGTGGCTCTTACGGCTATTGTCCTCGTGACTTTGTGTCTCACCAGTTGCTATATGCCTAAGAAGGACATTAGTAGTAAAAACTTTGTCTTTGAGACCCTATCTCCCTGCTATCTATCTGTAAATGGATACGAAAAGGTTTTAGACACAATAACAGAAGCAGAAGCACTAAGGCCCCGCCGTTTTAAGTGTAAGATTGTTGATGGCAAAATTCAAAACGTTGATTATCTCGTTTTGGCGGGAGTAAACACTGACAATGGTTTTTTCTTCGGGCGAGAGATCGGTGATACAGCTTATTACCGTCGTATCCCTGTCGTTGAGCGCGAAGATCGATACTTCAAGGAGAAGTACACTAAGTACTATATCCCTGATCGAGCACTCTACTGGGAGTTTCAGGATATATCCATCGTGAGTGATAATGCCAGCTTTGGGGCAGACTATCCTGTCGGGAGTGACTTGACTCCGATTGTACTCTTTGGCTTCCCATCGCTTATGGAGTTCATTGAGAACGGCTACAAAGGGCCCTACACCACCGAGCATCTCATACGAGCTAACGACAAGGAGGCGTGGGCTAAACTCAAAGTGTTTGAAACAGGTAAGCCCAAACTTATCATCGAGCGATTGCCGACAGAAGTAGTCGGCGGAGAGATGCCTCGGATTATTATCCGTATGAAGTTCATCGATAGAGGAGCCATCCTCAAAAACAAACATGCGTCGTGGAATGAATATCTTGAAATCAAAGACGACTACAAGGTATACAAAGAAAACTTTGACCTCCCAGTAACGCTTCAATTGGATATCCAGTAGCGAGTTGCCCCCCTTGAGAGGGAGAGACGTCTGATCCTAACAGTAAACGCTTTTGCTGTTTGGGTCAGGCGTCTTTTATTTATCGTTTCTTCGCTTGTCGCTTGTGATGCCAGGCGAGATAGCCTCCGATCAGGAGGAGGGTGACGAGGATTGCGATTATCTCTCCCATATGGTCTAGGGGAGCGATCCAGATTTCGTTGAAGAGGTTGTTGCGCTCTACTGCTTACTTACGAGCGAGCTACTTGCAAAAGACGAAGAAGCCGATGAGGCATTTCACCCCATGGCGATGGTCGCTGGATGGCTCTGCCCGAGGAAGTGTATTTTCCACCCGAAATTTTTCTCCATCTCTATGCCATCTCAATATTATTTCGTACATTTACGGAGCCTAAAATGCGGAGGTGCGACCTTATCGTAAGCTTCGCTCGAGGCATTGACTATATAATATGCTAGTAATGAGCTGTAAACCGTTTTATATCCAGGTTGTCTGGACCGCCCACTTGGCGGGCCTAGCGCCTTGGTCTGCTCCTAGCCTATACACTCTCCCTATGACAAAAAAAATAAAACAACATAATGACGAACGAATGGCAATACACTCCCTTCACCCAAGAGGAGGAGGTGGGTGGCTCTCAACTGGCGCACGCCTTGAGAATACCCGCTGTGGCGGGACGCCTACTCTATCGTCGCGGTATCCGTACGGAAGCAGAGGCTCAGCGATTCTTTCATCCATCGCTGGAGGATCTGCACGACCCCTTTCTGATGCAAGATATGGATCTGGCGGTCAAGCGTCTCAACAAGGCGCTCGGGCGCAAGGAGCATATCATGATATACGGCGACTACGATGTAGATGGCACGACGGCTGTATCACTAATCTATAAGTACCTCCGCTCGGCGGGCTGTAGCGAGCACCTCCTGAGCTACTATATCCCAGGACGGGACGATGAGGGGTACGGCGTATCTTATCGGGGCGTGGACCATGCCCACGAGATAGGTGCGACGCTAATCATTGTGGTGGACTGTGGCATCAAGGCTATCAACGAGATAGCCTATGCTAAGACGCTGGGGATAGACTTCATCATCTGCGATCACCACCACCCAGACGACCAGTTGCCCGATGCAGCGGCCGTCCTAGATCCTAAGCGACCAGACTGTCACTACCCCTTTGAGGAGCTCTGTGGGTGTGGCGTGGCGTTTAAGTTTATGCAGGCCTTTGGAATGAACAATGGCTTCCCCTCGGCTTCGCTCTTTAAGCTCCTAGACTTGGTCGCTGTGAGTATCGCTGCCGACCTGGTCTCTGTGATGGATGAGAATAGGATCCTGGCGCACTACGGCTTGCGTCAGCTCAATCGCAATCCATCGATGGGGCTCAAGGGGATCATCAAGACTTGTGGTCTCGAGGGTCGTAAGATCACGATGGCCGACATTATCTATAAAATCGGCCCGAGGATCAACGCCTCGGGGCGTATGATGAATGGCCGCGAAGCGGTCGATCTCCTTCTGAGCAATGATGCGAAGACGACGGCCCGCATGAGCGAGCTGATCGATGAGTACAACGTCCGTCGCCGTGAGCTGGACCGCTCGACGACCGATGAGGCGATGCAGCTCCTACAGGTCAATCCTGAGCTGGCGCATCAGCCCATCGTGGTCCTTTACCAGCCAGACTGGCACAAAGGGATCATAGGGATCGTCGCCTCTCGTGTGGCGGAGTATACCAATAGACCGACGATCGTGCTGACAGGCACGAGCGATCGTATCGTCGGTTCGGCGCGCAGTGTGGGCGGTATAGACATCTACAGCATCATCGAGGAGGCGAGAGATCTGCTCTTGAACTTCGGTGGCCACACCTATGCCGCTGGACTGACCCTCTTGCCCGACAAGCTGCCCGACTTTAGAGCTTACATACAGAGCGTCAATGCGGTAGCTGATAGTGATCGCGCACAGTCCACACCGATAGAGGTCGATGCCGAGATAGAGCTTCGCGAGGTGACGCAGAGACTATACACGACGATACAGCGCTTTGCACCGTATGGCCCAGACAATTACCAGCCACTCTTTGTCACGCAGCAACTCTATGATGGCGGTGGCAGTAAGACCGTGGGGCGCAACGGCGAGCACTTTAAGGTAGATGCGATACCGTCACTAGGATCTAGGAAGCACTGCCCAGGGATAGCCTTCAACCAAGCTCCCGCTTTCCGCTTTATCAAGAAGTCTTCGGCAGGAAGGGCAAGTGCACCCTTTGCCCTTGTCTACCAGATAGATGAAAACCACTTTAACGGAGTTGTTTCCCTACAGTTACTAGTCAAGGATGTCAAGCCACAACGACCTGGAGAGGACCTCTTTGCCTCCCAGCGATGAGACGCCTGGCACCCCTTCTGGACGTAGCGAAGCTGTCGACTGGGACTTGCTCCTGGAGGAGCAGGATGACCTGTGGCGCGACGCAGCGATCGATCCGCGAGCTGATACCGAGCGTGAGGGGCTAGGCGAAAAGCCTTCCCAGCCGACGGACGATCGACCAGAAAAGGCTGGCACCAGCTCTGCGGATGATGAAGCTACCCCGCTAGGAGTGCTTCATCGCTACTGGGGTTACCCGACCTTCCGACTCAAGCAGGCGGAGATCATCGAGAGTGTCTTGGCGGGACGAGACACGCTTGGGCTGCTCCCTACGGGCGGTGGCAAGAGCATCACCTTTCAGGTGCCGACGATGCTA
>CAMPUN010000129.1 GCA_946997275.1 uncultured Porphyromonas sp. | reverse complement strand
TCTGGATCGCTCCGCTGGACCATGTGGGCGAGATGATCGCCATCCTCGTCACCTTTCTCTTGATCGGTGGCTATCTCGCATGGCATCACAAGCGGCAAGCCAAGAAGGGAGCTTAGCAACAGCAATTCATTTGCCCCTAGGATAGACTTCCTTCTGGTGAGTCCCCATACCAAGCTACATCTGAGACCACTGCATGGATTACTTATAAAGGTCTCTACTCGGTTTGATTGGTGATCGAGAGTAGCTCTGGGGGAACTCCCAGAGGCGAAGCTGTCGGTTAATCCATTGGACTTTGTGAAATGCCTTGCGCTGGTGTCAGAAAACCAGATTCATTCGCGCAAATGCTTTGCATGCTTTGCAAAATAACCTGCTTTTGTGGAGGAATATGTGCTAGTAGTGCCGTAATCGCTCGTTGGTAAGGATTATTTCACTACATTTGCCACTGCAATAGTACCCTGTGAGAGATATCATAGGCTCTGCGCGGTACGACTTAACGGGCAATAGTATATGAAACTGCAGCAATCTCCTCAGCGATATGATTACATCATCATAGGTGGTGGCCTAGCGGGGCTCTACTGTGCTTACTTTCTAGCGCAGCATGGCTCGGTAGCCCTCATCGCTCGACGCACCATCGAGGAGAGCAACTCCTACTACGCACAGGGGGGAATGGCGGCTGTCACTGACCAGCAGGACTCACCGACGGATCACTACGAAGACACGATCGTAGCGGGGCGTGGGCTCTGTATCCCCGAGGCGGTCAAGGTGCTGACGGACGAAGCACCCGATCGGATCAATGAGTTGATCCAGATGGGTATGACCTTCGACAGCGAAGATGGGCATCTAGCCCTCGGTCTAGAGGGGGGACATCACCATCGTCGTATACTCCACGCTGGTGGAGATGCTACGGGACGACTGGTGACCACCTTTATGATTGAGCAGGTTCGGAAGGCACAGCACATTACGATCTTCGATCACCATAGTGCCGTGCAGGTACTACGCTCGGCTGACGGGTCACACTGTCAGGGGATAGTGACCTATGATGAGCGCGCACATCACTACGACACGATCCTCGCATCGGCTGTCGTACTAGCCACAGGCGGTGCGGCTGCGCTTTACTACCCAACGACCAATCCGCCCACAGCGCTAGGCGATGGGCTCTGGTTGGCCAGCGAAGTGGGTGCCGAGTTGATGGACTTGGAGTTTATCCAGTTTCACCCTACAGCCCTTTATCTGCCGGGGTACGCCTCTTTTCTTATTAGTGAGGCGGTACGTGGCGAGGGCGCTTACCTTGTGGACAAGCACGGCGAACGCTTTATGCCTGCGCTACATCCCCTTGCGGAGCTAGCGCCGAGAGATGTGGTGGCGCGCAGCATTTTCCTCAAGATGCAGGAGGAGGGTAGTGACCACGTACGGCTGAGGCTGAGACACATTGACCCGAAGCGACTATTACAGCGCTTCCCCACCATCACGGAGCACTGTCGCCAGCTGGGACTAGACATAACGGACGAGATACCGGTGGCTCCCGCAGCGCACTACACGGTTGGGGGCATCGGCGTGGATCTCAACGGATGTACCCGCCTACCTGGACTATATGCTGTCGGAGAGGTCTCCTCGACGGGAGTCATGGGCGCCAATCGCTTGGCTTCCAATTCGCTCATTGAGTGTATCGTCTTCGGCAAGCGGATCGCTAACTATGCAATCGCACACCAGACCACGCTTACGGATACGGCATCACTAGCAGTTCCGACGAATCTACCAGACTTGTCGTGGAACCTAGACAAAGAGCAGCTCTATGCGCTAGAGCAGCAGGCAAAGATCAATCGACAGATAGGCGACATCTTGATGAGCAAGGTGGGGATCATCCGCTCTAAGGCGGGTCTGACCGAGGCGCTTCAAGCATTACAGCATCTCTCCGACATGCTGGCAGAGGATGCGCAGCACAGTATCCACGCCTACATGACCCGCAGACGTGTAGAGGTGGCGCACATGATGGCGCACGCTGCACTACTGCGTGAGGAGAGCCGTGGAGGTCACTACCGAAGCGACTACACAGAGACATTGCCTGAGAGTGAAGCTTATCGAACGAGGCTCCTCAATGGGCAGATAACACATCAACCAATCAATTAGCACACAAGAGGTATGACTGATATATACAACAGCGAGGAGTTTGCCACCCTCATAGAGCTGGCTTATCGTGAAGATGCTCCCACGGGAGACCTATCGACACGTTACCTGCTGAGCGAGAGCGACCGAGCCATCGCCACACTGATAGCCAAGGACGACGGTATCATCTCTGGTCTAGATGTCGCTTATATGGTCCTCTGTCGGTGCACTCCGGAGGAGGAGATGACCTTTACATCAGAGTATGAGGATGGCGATGAGGTACGCAAGGGCGATATATTGGCCACCATCGAGGCTCCTTATGCGGACCTGCTACGGGCTGAGCGTATCATGCTCAACTTCCTCCAGCGTATGAGTGGTATCGCTACCTATACGTACCAATGTGTGCAATGCGTGGCAGGGACCAAGACGCGTATCCTAGACACGCGCAAGACTGTACCTGGACATCGACTCACGGACAAGATGGCAGTACGTCACGGTGGTGGTACGAATCACCGTGCTTCGCTCTCTGATATGGTGATGCTCAAGGATAATCACATCGCTATGGCGGGTGGCATCTTGCCTGCCGTGGAGGAGGTGCGTCCTCATCTACCTATCTCTATACGTATTGAGGTGGAGACCACTACGCTGGAGGAGGTGCAGGAGGCTATAGACGCTGGTGCTGACATCATCATGCTGGACAATATGGACCTGGAGACGATGCACCGTGCCGTCGAGCTCATCGATGGTCAAGCCGAGGTGGAGGCTTCGGGCAATATGACGGCCGAACGCCTAGCTGCCGTTGCTGCTATCGGCGTGGACTACATTAGCATAGGAGCATTGACTCACTCGGTACGCGCTTTCGACATTAGTATGAAGATCAAGCCGATCCAGTAGAGAGGCTTTCGCTCCTACACACACTACCAACTACACACTAACTGACTACTTACACATGACACAACAACAGATAGAGGCTCTCTACGCAGAGATCCGTACGCTCAAGGAGCAGAAGAATGCGGTCATCCTGGCGCACTACTACGCTCGTCCTGAGATACAGCGCGTTGCAGACCACCTAGGTGACTCGCTGGCGCTCTCTCAGATCGCTGGCGAGACAGAGGCTGATATGATTGTCTTCTGCGGAGTTAGCTTCATGGGCGAGACGGCAAAGATCATTTCGCCCAATAAGAAGGTGCTCTGCCCTGTACCACATGCTGGCTGTACCCTCGCTGAGGGAGCTACCGCAGAGGGGATCAACACTTGGCGCGTCAAGCACCCCGACGGCATTGTCGTCAGCTATGTCAATACGACAGCGGCTGTCAAGGCGGTCACCGACTACTGCGTGACGAGTGCCAATGCGCTGAAGATCGTACGCGCTCTCCCCACGGGGCAACCTATCCTCTTTGGTCCTGACAAGAACCTCGGACAGTACATCATGAATGTGACGGGACGGGAGATGGATCTATGGCAGGGCGCTTGCTACGTGCACGCAGACATCACCTCCGAGCTGGTTCATACGATGCTGGATCGCTATCCCGAGGCGGAGATATTGATACACCCCGAGTCGGTAGCGGCTAGCGACCAGTCGATCGTCGACAATCCGCGCTGTATCATCGGTTCTACCACTACGATCATCAATCGTCCTGGTGTCTCTGACTTGAAGCAGTACATCATCGCCACGGAGCCTGAGGTGCTGGCTGAGATGACGAGACGCTATCCTGACAAGGAGCTGATACCGATCCTCCCCGATCAGACTTGCGAATATATGAAGATGATCACCCTCGAGGGACTCCGTGACGCACTCCTCTACGAGCAGTACGAGGTGCATGTCGACGAAGAGCTCCGTCAGAAGGCGTGGCGCTCCATCGAGCGGATGCTCCAGTTCTAAAAGACCGTACTGGAGTCCAGCTCCTTCAAAAAATAAAAGAAACGGATTAGTCGTCTTTCCTAGCGAAGGCGGTTAATCCGTTTCTTATTTACCCTCAAAGGTTGTTCCGAGCGAAACAACTAAACTTCAGCTAGATAGCCAGCGCGAACGGAACATTTGTGGTGTTTCGATCGGAATATTTGTGGTGTTTCGGTCGGAACATTTGTGGTGCGTTGTGACCGAAGTTGCTATGCTCATACGGAGCGCAAGACTAGCTAAATCCAAAACGTAAAGCGCTTATTGGAAGTGGCTGGGGAATCCCTTTTTGACTTATTGCTGTCCGATAGAAGTCAGAAAGGGGAGCCGTGTATAGCTGGAGATACAGTACTAATACACGAATAGGCTGTCTGGAAGTACAGGTAGTCCTAAGTCTTGTCTGAGACTATCAGACAGTGCCTGATCTCTCTTTTGAGGATAGGGCTGTTGTAGCCACTTTCGAAACCCCGAAAAGTATAATGTGCGCTTCTCTTTCATCACATAATACTTATCAAGCAAGGTAGCTGCAAACTCGGCTGATAGTCTACCCGCTTCTACCTCTCGCTTCAATAGGTCGTAAGTATGAGGCTCTATCAACCTTTGAGGATTATGTAGTAAAACGGCAGGCAGAGCTCCTAATAGGTATCCGAAAGAGTCGTTGTACTTTCCTAAATCGCTGATATACCCATAATGCTCGATGAGCCAAATTGCCTTTGAAAAGCAGAGGCTATCAGTATGGAGATTGAAAGCCCGACTGTTTGCGAAGTAAAGACTGGAGTTGTCTCTAAT
>CAMPUN010000128.1 GCA_946997275.1 uncultured Porphyromonas sp. | reverse complement strand
CTGAAGCTCCAGCGACAAGATGCTGAGCGGTCACTCACGCTCGGTATGCAGCATCAGCGAGACCAGGCGCGCAAGGCTCAGGAGCAGTACAATACAGCGACGCAGATACAGGCGACAGCCGAGCGGGGCTACACCATCGCACAGCGTATGTACGACAAGGGGATGGGTACGCTCCTAGAGGTCAACGATGCTGAGCTGGCGCTCCTGCAGGCTCGGCTTAATCAGACACAGGCGCTCTACGACTACCTCATAGCGGGCGTAGAGATAGAGCAACTTATAGCCCCCGAGACACCGCTCTCCGCTGATCCACGCAGTGATTACGAGGAGCGTCTCAACTCGATCAAACGAATGACACGATACTTCTAACGCTATATACCCTAGTTAAGCCAAAAACAATATCCTATGTTTCTCTCTATACGTACAGTTGCTCCCATAGCACTGAGCTTAGTTCTTCTATCTCTTACCAGTTGTAGCTCTGCGAGCAAGGATGGCAAGACGACCTTTTCGCACACGATCGACTCGACAGACATCAAGCATGTAGAGGTGGCGACCGTCTCGGTGCAGACGCTCCCAGACCTGCAAGAGTACACCAGCACGGTCGAGGCTAAGGTGACTAATCAGATAGCACCGCAGATGGCTTCGCGCATCAAGCGCATCTATGTAGAGGTGGGGCAGCAGGTCTCTCGTGGGCAGCTCCTCGCTGAGATGGATCACAGCCAGCTGGAGCAGGCGCGTCTACAGCTCGAGGAGCGCAAGAGCGCACTGGCTCGTATAGATGAGCTCTACAATATAGGCGGTATATCGCAGTCGGAGTGGGAGGCTACACGGCGAGCCCTCACGCTGGCTCAGACGAGCTACAATAATATAAAGGAGAACACACAGCTCCGTAGCCCTATCGCAGGGGTGGTCACAGCGCGCAACTACGATGCGGGCGATATGATGTCTCCGCAGATGCCTCTACTCGTCGTGGAGCAGGTCAACCCAGTGGTCCTACGGGTCAATCCCTCGGAGCGTTACTATGGCCAGATGACCAAAGGGATGCCGGTGACAATTACTTCGGAGTCCCTGCCTGACGAGACTTTTGCTGGTAAGATTTCGCTGAAGTATCCGACGATCAATCCACAGACCCACACCTTTACGATGGAAGTTGAGGCGACCAATCCTGAGCGCAAGCTGGTGCCTGGACAGTATGCTCGCGTCTCAATCAATCTAGGCGACAAGGAGTACACGGTGGTCCCGACAGAGAGCATCGTCAAGCAGATAGGTAGCGCCGAGCAGTGCGTCTACATCGTACGGGACGGCATCGCCCATCGGCAGGTGGTCCTCGTAGAGCGTACCATCGGCAAGTATACTGCCATCAGTGAGGGCGTTTCGCCAGGCGATGTCGTAGTCACGACTGGCGCCAGCATCCTGTCCGATCAGATGCCTGTACAGGTTTCGCAGGCTCAGCAGTAATCTCTCCCAACACACAGATCCTCGCCTTTAGCTTATGAGTCTTTATCAATCAGCCGTCCGCCGTCCTGTCACCACGATCATGATCTTCGTCGGGGTGGTCGTTTTGGGTCTCTTTGCCCTGACACGCCTGCCGATAGATCTCCTGCCCGAGATGCAGATCAATCGGGTCATGGTCGTCACTTCTTACTCGGGAGCCGCTCCTGAAGAAGTGGAGAATAACGTTACCAAGCCCATCCAAAACGTCCTCAACGGTATCAACGGAGTCAAGCACATTACCTCGCAAAGCAAGGAGAATGTCTCTATCGTCACGCTGGAGCTCCGAGAGGGACTGGATATAGAGAATGCGATCAACGATACCCGCGACAAGATCAGTGCTATCGCGGAGGCGCTCCCCGACGGGGCTGGCACGCCAAACATTATCAAGTTTGGCATGGATGACCTGCCTATTCTCATGCTCTCGATCAAGTCGGACGCTAGCTCGAAGTCGCTCTACAAGATCCTGAATGATCAGTTGATAACCCCTCTAGGACGCATTGACGGAGTGGGGGGCGTCAACCTACTGGGTGCTAGACAACGACAGATCAACGTCTACTGTGACCCGCACAAGCTCGAGAGCTACGGCATCACGGTCGGTGATGTGAGCAACCTCATAGCAGTGGCAAACCGAAACGTCTCGGCTGGGTCAATGAATTTAGAGACAAGCAAGATCTCCCTACGAGCTATCGGTGAGATCGTTGATCCGAAGCAACTAGAGGAGCTCCCCATAACGAGCTTTGCTGGCCGGACCATCTATCTGCGAGACGTGGCGAGTGTTGTAGATGGTGACCCTGAGCAGCAGACGCTCGCCTATGTAGACAACCAGAGGGGCGCTATGCTCATGCTAATGAAGCAGTCGGGAGCCAACACGGTTCAGGTGAATAAGCGCGTCCTCAAGGCGCTCCCGCAGATTGTTAAGAACCTCCCCACGGACATCAAGATAGAGGTGATTATGGATCAGAGCGACTTCATCGTGCGCTCGATCAATAGTCTGAGCTCGACGATCGGCATCACCTTCTGCGTCGTGATGCTCATCGTACTGCTCTTCCTAGGCCGTTGGCGCGCCACCTTTATCATCGTACTGACGATTCCGATCTCGCTACTCTCAGCCTTTATATACCTACTGCTGACGGGCAATTCGCTCAACATTATCTCGCTCAGTTCGCTCTCCATAGCTATCGGTATGGTGGTGGATGATGCGATCGTGGTGCTTGAAAACATTACCAATCACATCGAGCGGGGAAGCTATCCCAAGCAAGCTGCCGTCCATGCGACCAATGAGGTGGCGCTCTCAGTCATCGCCTCTACGCTGACGATGCTGGCGGTCTTCCTCCCGATGGTGATGATGCAGGGTATGGCGGGACTACTCTTCCGTCAGCTCGGCTGGATCGTCAGTATCGTGATGATCGTCTCGACCATCTGTGCGCTTGCCCTGACACCTACGCTCTGTGCTCACATGCTCCGAGCCAATCGCCAACGCCAGGAGGGAAGAGTAGCGCAAAAGATCCTACGCCCCTTCAACGACTTCATCCAGCGACTCACGGTCCTTTACCAAAGGACGCTCGCCTGGGTGCTACGACACAAGTGGCTCACGGTAGGCTTGTCCCTAGGCATCTTCGTGCTATCGCTCACGCTGGGCTCGCTGGTTAAGACGGAGTTCATGCCGCAGGGCGATGGTGGCTATATATTTGTCAAAGCGTACTACCCTGTAGGCACTACCATAGACCGCCCGCTCGCTGAGGGGCATCGCCTCACCGAGGAGTGGCACAAGAAGTATCCCGAGATAGAGATGCTCCAGTTCTCCACGGGGCAGGCGGACGCTTTCCAGTCTGGCGCCTCGACGCTAGCTCAGGATAATGGTGACAATATCCTCTCCTTCAATATCAAGCTGGTCGATGCCTCCGAGCGAAAGCGTTCCTCTAAGGAGGTTGCTGCCGAGATGCGTCGTGATCTAAGCGTCATGCCTGGCATCAAGCAGTACAATGTCTCTGCTCAAACAGGTGGCGGAGGACAGCAGAGCACTGTCAATGTTGATATCTACGGACACGACTTTGCCGTCACCGATCAGATCTCCAAAGCGTTTATGGCGGAGATTAATAAGTCTCAAGCTTGTGCTCAGGCACTGAGCAATCGGGACGAGTTTATGCCTGAGTACCAGGTCATCTTCGACCCGCAGCGTCTCGCCGAGCATGGCTTGACCAATAGTATGGCAGCGAGCTATCTGCGCAACAGTATCTACGGAGCCACCGCCTCCTTCTATCGTGAGGATGGGCAGGAGTATGAGATCCGTGTGCGCTTGGCACCTGAGTTCAGACGCTCGCTAGACGATGTGGCGCAGACACTCGTACGCACCCCGCAGGGAACGAGTGTACGACTAGGCGAACTGGGCAAGGTCGTGGAGCACTTTGCGCCCCCTGCCATTTACCAGAAAGACCGCTCTCGTGTCGTCACCATTGCACTCACGCCAGCACCCAAAGCAGCCCTCTCAGACCTCGTCCGCACGGCTCGGAAGACCCTCGACGGGATGGATATGCCCGAGGGTGTGAGCTACGAGATCACAGGAGCTTTCGAGCAGCAGCAAGAGGCTTTTGCAGACTTAGGGACGCTCCTGCTGCTCATTGTCTTCCTAGTCTTCATCGTTATGGCTGCGGAGTTTGAGAGCTTGGCCTCCCCGTTTGTCATTATGTTCTCTGTGCCCTTTGCCTTTACGGGCGTTATCATCGGTTTGCTCGTGACGGGCGTCCCCCTGAGTATCATTGCCTTCATCGGAGCGATCATGCTCGTCGGTATCGTGGTGAAGAATGGTATCGTCCTGATCGACTACACCATACTCAATCGTGAGCGCGGTATGTCCGTACGCACTGCGCTGCTCCATGCGGGAGCGTCGCGTCTGCGTCCCGTGCTGATGACGACCCTCACGACCGTCTTCGGTATGATCCCGATGGCTATCGGCATCGGACAGGGTAGCGAGATGTGGCAACCGATGGGTGTCACGGTGGCCTTCGGTCTGACCATCTCGACGCTGGTCACGCTCCTCCTGATCCCTTGTATCTATGCGCTGGTCTCTCGCCGTCAGATACGGCGTCGGCGCAAGAAAAGTCTCAAAAACCACCACTAAGCTATGAATAGACAAACGGCACTCTTCATCGTCTACAACAGCGCCCTGCATGGGCTCGTCCTGCGCACCCTCGAGCAGCACAATGCCAAGGGCTATACCGAGTGGAGCGAAGTCTACGGACGTGGCTCCGCAACGGGCGAACCGCATCTCGGGAGCCACGCCTGGCCGACGACCAATGGCGCTATGATGGTTATCACGGA
>CAMPUN010000127.1 GCA_946997275.1 uncultured Porphyromonas sp. | reverse complement strand
CGCATGCTACTACGCTTCACCTTCTTGAGGTAGTGCTTGATGTAGGGCGAAGGGGTCACCAAGATGATGGTGTCACTATTGCGAAAGAAGGGGTTGATCGATCCCTCCGTGTAGAAGGTTATCCGATCTGTATCAAAGGCAGCACTAGAGAGGTAGTCGGGGTTGTGCCCCGTAGCCTTAAAGCGCTGCACCTGATCATCACGACGCACATACCAATTTATCTCAGGCGTAGACTCTAGAGAGATCTTAGCCAGTGCAGTAGCCCAGCTACCACTACCTAGTATGCCTATGCGACCAATATCCATATTGACTGTACCGTATACACGCCATGCCCTCTAGCAGGAGAGATCTGCGTGAACTGTGATTATTTCGTAGACTCCTCGCCCACCCACTTGGATATTTCCTCCAGTGCGGGGATCTGCAAGCCTAGCTTATACTTCTTATTGATATCCATCATCTGCTGCATCACCTTGCCGGGAGCTTTGCCCGCGAGATCTGCGACAGTGAGGTACCCAGCCTTTTGCAAGAGTGGCACCCACGTTTTGTCAATGCCAACGGCTTCGTAAGCCTCCTCCTTGTCACGCTTAGGTTGTATCTCAGGACGCATCTGTGGGAAGAGCAATACCTCCTGAATACTCTCCTGACCAGTCAGAAGCATCACCAGACGATCCATACCGATACCCATACCAGACGTGGGGGGCATGCCAAACTCTAGCGCACGTAGGAAGTCGTGATCGATATACATCGCCTCATCGTCTCCACGCTCGCTCAGACGTAGCTGATCCTCAAAGCGGTGACGCTGATCTATCGGATCATTGAGCTCTGAGTAAGCATTGGCCAGCTCCTTACCATTGACAAAAAGCTCGAAGCGCTCTGTCAGATCGCTCCTATCGCGGTGCTCCTTAGTGAGCGGAGACATAGCCTTCGGATAGTCTATGATGAAGGTCGGCTGTACCAAGTGTGGCTCAGCAACTGCGCCAAAGAGTTCGTCGATCAGCTTGCCGACACCCATCGTTTCATCTATCTCCACACCCTTAGCCTGGCACACCTTGCGAAGCTCAGCCTCGTCCATGCCATCGATGTTGACCCCGCCATACTCTTGGATAGCGTCGATCATCGTGAGGCGACGATAGGGAGGCTTAAACTCTATCGTATGCTCTCCTACCTGAATGGTCGTAGAGCCTAGCACCTCCTGACAGATATGCTCGATCATCTGCTCCGTCATCTGCATCATCCAGCGGTAGTCCTTGTAGGCGACATAGATCTCCATGCAGGTAAACTCAGGATTGTGCGTTCTGTCCATACCCTCATTGCGGAAGTTACGGCTAAACTCGTAAACACCCTCGAAGCCACCCACGATCAGCCTCTTGAGGTAAAGCTCATTAGCGATGCGAAGGTAGAGCGGTATGTCAAGCGCATTGTGATGTGTCACGAAAGGACGAGCCGCAGCGCCACCCGGGATAGACTGCAGGACAGGCGTATCTACCTCTAGATAGCCACGTGAATTGAAGAAGTTGCGCATCGACTGGAAGATCTTCGTACGCTTGATGAAGATGCCCTTCACCCCTTCATTGACTATCAGATCTACATAGCGACGGCGGTAGCGAAGCTCAGGATCAGTAAAGCCATCGAAGACCTGATCGTCCTTAGCCTTGACAATAGGGAGCGGACGTAGCGCCTTGCTCAGCAAGGTCAACTCCTCGGCATGCACCGAGATCTCGCCCGTCTGGGTGCGGAAGACAAAGCCCTTGACCCCGACGATGTCGCCAATGTCGAGGAGCTTCTTAAAGAGCTTGTTATATAGATCCTTATCCTCTCCAGGGCAGAGGTCATCACGAGTTACATAGACCTGTATACGCCCTGAGGCGTCTTGTAGCTCCATAAAGGAAGCCTTGCCCATGATGCGTCGACTCATGACACGACCAGCGATGCTCACCTCCATGCGAGGCGCATCGTCTTGATATTGGTCCTGTATCTCCTGAGCATGTGCCGTCACGACATACTCGGCTGCTGGATAAGGGTTGATGCCCATCTGACGAATCTCGTCTAGGCTGTTGCGACGTGCTATCTCCTGATCACTAAGTTCTAGTAAGTGTAAGTCCATAACTGTAGTTAAGTATAAAAACGCTTCCACCCGCTCTGAGCCTGCAGTCTAGGTGGTAAAAGCCTACCTCCTCCCATCGGATTAGCCAGGAAGGCAAGAGCGGCTCAAGCCAGCTTACGAGGTATCTATGATACACCCTCTGCAAAAGTACTCATTTTAGGCCTCACTACCAAAAGCGCACCCCTCCGACCAATCTCTCGACCTTTTCCCGATCACAGCCATCTCTTCGGAGGAATTTGCAAATAGCTCACTGGGAAACAAATATTCCCCACGGAGGGTCGAAATAAAAGTTCGGAAGAATGAAATGAAACTTCGGAAGAGTGAAATGAAACTTCGGAAGAGTGAAATGAAACTTCGGAAGAGTTTGCCGTCTCCTCCGTGAAAAACAGAAGATCTCCACCGAGGAATTCAGCATTTCCTCCACGGAGAGTCAAATGAACCCGCTTGCAATTGCCTCAAGCTTGTATACGAAACAGCCGAAGCATTTGGTTTGTCCAAAAATTGTTGTACCTTTGCAGGCGTAATCACGAAGGTAATGGTTCGTTGGCCGAGTGGTTAGGCAACGGTCTGCAAAACCGTGTACGGCGGTTCAAATCCGCCACGAACCTCTCCCAATAAATAGTTTTTCATATCTTTGTTTCCTCCACGAGTCTTGGTACTTGTGGAGGATTTTTTTTACCCTCTTCTTCTCACACGCTCGCTAGCAAGAGCTGAGGATCAGTAGCTTACGCGCTTGCTCCCCTAGAGTCGTGGCGAGCAGGTAGTAGGTATCACTCTCGTCCGTTCGGAGCGTCTTCTTGAGCTCCTGAGCTGTCAGCGGGAAGTGCCTGGACATAATCGTGAGCGCTGGATAGCGCTGACGCAGGGCGTGCAGGCTCTTGCCCCTGAGGATTGACTTGCTATAGTCTATCTCCTCAATCAGCCGATAGCTCTTGTACAGAGGGCTCGTGGATGCCTGTGAAGAGGTGTATATGTGGCTGTTAGATCCGAGCAGGGAGAGCGACTGCTCCTGGGCAATCAGGTGGTAGGCGCCGCTTTTCATCAGGAGCGGCTGAGGAATATGGATATACTGCTCTACGCTAGTCGCATAGGGCGTGCGGACTGAGGACAAAGCTTCGTAGGGAAAGCTCCACCGACTGACCTCTCCCAAGCGATCTACCAGCGCCAGATGAAGCGCTACATTTGCCTCTTGTGGAGCCATCGAGATGGAGACCAGTAGCTCCTTGACCTCATCTTGCACTTGTACGATATGAAGCGCAGAAGCCTGTGGCAGCTGCTCCAATATCCAGTGAATATCTAGCATGGGAGAGAGCTTGAGTAGCAGACGCCCCGCATAGTCCAGCTCTTGTAGCCGAGCTATAATCTGAAGAGGTGCCGGACTATACTCATCCATGCTAATAAGTCGCTTGTTTCGATCGTCCATATCGCGTCGTGCTGGATCAGCATAGACGAGCGTTATCCCCTCTAGTGTAGAGGCATCCATCTCCGCGAGTGCATCTCCACAGCGCACCGTCACATTGTCTCGCTGCAGGAGCTTATGCACATTGTAAGTCAAGGCTTGCGCCATCACTGGATCTATCTCATAGATCAGGCTACGCTCTGCGATAGAAGCCATGGCAAGCGCATCAATCCCCATTCCGCCAGTCATATCTAGGACACGGTCATGCTCCGTGACAAACTGCTGCTTGTAGCGTGCCGTAAGCTCACTGCTAGACTGCTCGAAGTTGACCCTGTGCGGGACATATCCGCCACCCTGGAGGAAGTGTGGCACCTTGCGTTGCATCTTCGGTAGGAGGGACACCTGTAGAGCGATCTGGCGCTTTAGCTCAGGCTCCAACTCACTCCGCTCGAAGAGAATCCTATCGGGCGATCTGTCTGCCCAAAGCCTACTCAGCGCCACCGCCTGCTCTATATCTTGCTGTGATAACATACTGACCTCATCGTCTACAGCGCAAAGTTAGCAGATAAGCAGATATCTGCAAAGCTCCCCCACCCCGCCTCTCTGCGCTGAGCCTCATGCTAGAAGCGTCAGTCGAGGTATTCGTCTAGTAGGTATGGGCGCAGGAGATCGCGCGCCTCGACGGTGTAGCGTTGCTGCGCGGTGCGTATCGCTAGACGCTCCGAGAGACAAGGCGCAGGCGGTGTATCCGAGCGATGCCACTGTGTCAGGAGTCGTATGGCGGGCTGCCCTACGTGGTGGTGTAGCCCGCAGAGCCGTGTGAGATTGTAGCGGTGCAGCACCGCCTCCCGACGCAAGAGGGGCAGTGCCTCGACGGGCGTGACGAGACAGATCGTTGGCTCAGGAGCAACGAGTGGCTCTAGGTAACGAAAGAGCAGGTGTGGCGCAAAGCCCTCCCCCGTGTGTCTTGCCTGACGGAGCGATGCCGTAGCGGGCTGGAGTCCGTCGTAGTAAGGAGGATTGGAGACGATAAGGTCGTAGTGACGGAGGGGTAAAGCTAGCTCTGGCGCGGTAATGTCACACGACAGTGCCGTGAGCCGATCGCTATAGGGAGAGCGGGAGAAGTTGTCCTGGGCGGTACGAACCGCTTTGTCATCGATATCAATGGCGGTAACCATGGCACTGGGATAGGTCTGCGCGAGCATCAGCGATAGGATGCCTGTCCCTGTTCCCACATCTAGGACTTGACAGGCTGTGTGAGCCGTCCTAGCCCACGCTCCGAGGAAGAGCGCATCGGTAGAGATACGCATAGCACAAGCCCCCTGCATGAG
>CAMPUN010000126.1 GCA_946997275.1 uncultured Porphyromonas sp. | reverse complement strand
TACCCACCTGACCGTCATACGACCGTCACGTGGTCATCGCATCCTCATCAAGCGTGTCATAGCCACCCTTCGGCTGAAGGGACGCTATTTGCCCTTGATAAGTGCCCCTTTGATACGTCCGCCTACGTTGCCAGCTATAGATCCAGTGGCACCAGCTACCGCCTTACCTCCCGTATAGGCACCCTGGGCACCTCGTTGCGCCGTCTGATTGACATTGCGTCCGTATGCCCCGATGCCACCGCCAGCCTCTATAATCCAGCCCGCTACCGTAGGAACACAGAAGTACCCCACGATACCGATCAAGAAGAAGACAATGTAGTACCAGCTACCCGAATCAGGCAGATAGTTGGGGTCACTCAATGCTGCAATATCCTTCTGCACCATCAACACCTGTATCTTTGTGAGGAGAGCCGAGAGGACAGAGCTCACGGGTAGCCATAGATAGACCGATATGTAGCGGGAGAACCAAGCCGTAAGCGACCCCGACAAGCCATCCCAAACCGCAATACCAAAGACGATTGGTCCCAGTATGCTCAGCACGATAAGAAAGAAGGTACGGAGCGTATCAATAATCAGAGCAGCTGCATGGTATAGCAACTCTATGAGGTCATGGAGTTGCTTCATCAGCCATTGCTTCGTTTTGTAAGCAGCACGCTCGGCATACATCCCAGCGATGGTCACCGCATCGCTCGGGCCGATGATCCCCATCTCCTCTATCTTTTGGTCAAAAGCTTCATTGGAAACCAAGTAAGCCGTCTCGGGGTTACGGAGATAGGCAGCCTCTTGTAGTTTGTCACGCTTAGCAATCAACTTGTCTAGTTGTACCGTCTGCTTATTGACCATTCGCTCTGTACCTTGTACTACAGGAGAGAGAATCGTATTCATCGTACCCAGCACAATCGTTGGGAAGAACATAATACAGAAGCCCAGCACAAAAGGTCGCAGTAAGGGGAAAAGGTCAATCGGCTCGGCACGAGACAACGAAGACCACACCCTCACGGCTACATAGAAGAGTGCTCCTAATCCCGCAATCCCCTTGGCAATGCCCGTCATCTCTCCACAGAGAGGCATCATCTCCTGATAGGTGGAGCGGAGTAATTCATGTAGTGATGCAAAGTCCATAGATCCTAACGGCTATCTTTACATAGATGTTCTTACCAATATCGGCTCTCTGGATTTCCATAAAGCGCTTTGACCGATGCTAGATCATTCTTCTCGTGAGCACGTACATAGCTCACGGAGATATTCTTTCGGGTGTAGTAAGAAACAATCGATCGATACTCACGTAGTGTCGTATAGATGCGGTCTATCATCTGCATACGCTCGCTATCATTCATTGAGAACACCTTGCTCTTAGCTACAGACTTCAGCTCCTTAAGACTCTCGCCACTCAGTTCCAAGAGCTTGGCATATCCAGCAGCCATAGCTGCTAGCTCTGTGGGGCGGAAGTTCGGGTCCGCAAGCATCTTTTTGTAGGAGGTTACATAGATCTCTGATATGTCTCCCACCATTAGAATGCACTCCTTCACCTTGTAGGCATCGCCTATAAGGTTGTTCACCTGCTTGAGTGCATCGTAGTACTTCTTGGTGTCGTTGTACAGTTTCTCCACCTCCTTAAAACCACTTAGCGTGTTTTTGACCGTCTTCGAGGCGGTGGCAATCTCCTTAATGGAGTTGGCTATGTTGCCAGCAAAGTTCCCAGGGTCGGTAACCACCCACTGAGCGTGAGCTTGAGGGATAAATAGGCTCATTGCAAAGAGAGCCATCAGCAGATACTTTTTCATTGTCACTAGGTATTTGATTGTTACTATTATTGCTTATCTCTTTTCTCTATGGCGAGTTGTCGGATGGCCGACTCAATGTCTCCTCCCAGCTGCTCCGCACGCTGCATTACTTCCAGCTTCTCTCGCTCCTCTGTCGTATAGGTGAGATACTCCTCCATACTCACCTCTGTAGCATAGACGGCACTCTGCATACCTCCCAGCCCGACCCACACCTCTTTGTAGAGTCGGTGAGGATCGTTGTTCTGATTGATTGAGAGGATTTGGCTCTTCTCCTTTTCGGAGAGACCCAGCATCGATTGGATACCATCAAACTTGGTCATGTACTTACGCTGGTCTAGTAGGATCTTGCAGTCAGAGTTGTTGATGATACTCTCCTTCACTACGGGTGAAGAGATGATATCGTCTACCTCCTGCGTCACCACAATAGCCTCTCCGAAATACTTTCTGACCGTCTTGTAGAGATACTTGATGTAGTCCGCCATATTCTCCGAAGCGATCGCCTTCCAAGCCTCCTCGATGAGGATCATCTTGCGGATACCCTTCAGTCGGCGCATCTTATTGATAAAGGCTTCCATGATGATAATGGTCACCACGGGGAAGAGGTCTTTATTGTCCTTCACTTGGTCAATCTCGAAGACGATAAACCGTTTAGAGAGCAGGTCTATGTTCTTATCCGAGTTCAGTAGGAAGTCGTAACGCCCACCTTTGTAGTACTGCTTGAGCGTAGTCAGAAGGTTATTGATATTGAAGTCTGAGAGCGTCACCTTGATATCTCGTTGCTCCATATCCTTACGATAGACATCTCTAAGGTATTCGTAGAAGCTATTGAAGTTCGGAACGATACTGTCATCTGAGCAGATGAGCTCGATATAGGCATTGACAGCAGATCCCAGCTCTCCAGCCTCAGTCTTGGTGACCCGCTCATCAGCACTCTTCCAAAGTGTCATCAATAGAGTGCAGATACTCTCCCGCTTCTCTACATCAAAGAACTTGTCATCCGTATAAAAAGGATTGAAGGAGATAGGATGGTCATGGGTGTAGGTGAAGTAGACTCCATCCTCCCCCTTTGTCTTACGATGGATTAGTTCGCACAACCCTTGATACGAGTTACCTGTATCGACCAAGAGGACATGTGCCCCCTGCTCGTAATATTGTCGTACCATATGGTTCGTAAAGAAACTCTTGCCACTGCCCGAGGGACCGAGGATAAACTTGTTGCGGTTGGTAATGATTCCTTGCTTCATCGGCAGATCAGATATGTCGAGATGTATCGGCTTACCAGATAATCTGTCTGCCATCTTAATCCCAAAGGGTGAGAGCGAGTCCTTGTAGTTGGTCTCTGCCGTGAAGAAACAGAGAGCCGGCTCAATGAAGGTGTAGAAAGACTCTTCTGCGGGAAAGTCGCCTGCATTCCCCGGGATAGCCGCCCAATAGAGGGTCGCTGTATCGATGGTGTTGTGTCTAGGACGGCACTCCATTAGGGCAAGGGCAGAGCCCACGTCATTCTTGACTTGTCGTAGCTCCTCTTCATCCTCACTCCATGCCAAGACATTAAAGTGAGCTCTAATGGAGGTGAGCCCCTGAGAGTGTGCGGTGTTGAGATACTCCTGTATCCACTCTTCGTTGATTTGATTACTACGGCTGTAGCGCGCTAGAGAGTGCATATTCCTAGCTTGCTTCTCAAAACGCTGCAAGTTAGCCTCGCTATCTTCAATGAAGAGGTATTGATTGTAGATATGGTTGCAGGGGAGCATCAGCCCCACTGGAGAGGCAAAGGAGAGGCGGCAGTCTGAGCGGTCTGTTGATAATCGCTCATAGCGACCATCGGTACTGACCGTAGTGGGTAGATCATCCGTATCCGAGAGCGTATGCAGGCACAGCATATTGTCTCCCACACGTACAAGGTCTGCCCCTAAACGTATATCCTCCAATGTGCCGTGTCTGCTATCTGATAGAGAGAAGTAGCGATCTAATAGAGCAGCTTGCTCCCTAGAGCCAACCAGCTCAGCCTCGCTCATTCGAGCCAGCTTTATCAATTCGGAGTCATTGATGATGCGTTCGAACTGATCCACAGCCTCCATAAACTTCACCATCTCCTCTTCGTTGGTAATCTCTTTAGGGAGTAGATGACCTCTACAAAGCGTTGAGAAGCTACTCTGCTGTGCCATACGCTGTCGATTGCTCTTCGTGATAAAGAGGTAGACGGTATGGTTTAGATAGGGTCGCTCATTGAAATGTCTCTCAGAGGCACGAGCGAGAAAGCTCAAAGGCTTTTCCTTACCACGCTTGCAAGTCGTATGGTAGCACTCCTTGATGAACCAATCTTGCTTGTGAACGATCGTGAAGTTGGGTAGCACCTTGATGGCTTTATGCCAAGTAGAGTGCATCGTCTCATACTCTGCAGATGTGACTGTAAAAAGCTCGGGTAGCTCCACTCGAAAAGCAACCGTCACATCAGCATCCTTACTGACAA
The DNA here is from genome assembly GCA_946997275.1 of uncultured Porphyromonas sp. Taxonomy (GTDB): domain Bacteria; phylum Bacteroidota; class Bacteroidia; order Bacteroidales; family Porphyromonadaceae; genus Porphyromonas. The sequence goes on along the minus strand of CAMPUN010000126.1, from coordinate 577 downwards.
TGCACCCATGCTCTACACTCAGCAAGGGGAACTTTGACTCTAAGGTGGTTATCTTGCTTCTGTTTCTCATCATCTAGAGCTATTGAGTTGGTGAAAAAGCTGATAGACCGAACGGCGGTTCAAGAGATACCTCGGGTGTCTTCTTATAGCTCCTCGCTTCATCAATCCATATTGACCATACTTGCGATTCATGGCGAACGTTTGCCACACCACAACGGTGGCACCCACTACGCCTATGCCCAAGCAGATGATCTGACTGATGCCACAGAGATAGAGAATCACTACAAGGATGAAGATGCCCAGTAATCCTCCTGCAAATAAGAAGAGGTAGTGAGCCTTCAAACCCTTGAACTCCACCGTCCGACCGACTCCTTTATTTACTTCCCAACTAGCCATTAGAGGAAGAAGCTACGCAGGATGGTAGCAGCTACGATGAGGAAGATACAAGCTCCGAACCAGCTTGCAGCTGTCTTGCTCGTATCGGGGTCTCCTGAGCTAAACTTATTGTACACCTTGACACCGCCTATCAAGCCCACCACTGCCCCAATGGCATAGATGAGCTTGGTGGCTGGGTCAA
>CAMPUN010000125.1 GCA_946997275.1 uncultured Porphyromonas sp. | reverse complement strand
ACTTTGAAGAGGCTGTCGAATTTCAAAAGTCAATCCCCGAGGAGAAGATCTTCGGACGCAAGCTCGCTCAGGCAGATGCTGAGGGGCGTACGCTCATACAGCCTCGTGCTGGTGTGGCTCTATATACGGAGCACATCCGGCTCTTGCAGTTTCTAGAAGATGAGGGTGGGGCTGACCTGCTCCCCTCGACGGTTGATAGCTACACGCGTCTCAACCGCTACCACGAGGCTGAGAACGGTATCATCAAGAGTAAGGAGTCGGGACGATCTATGCTCAACGGCTTCCCGATCGTCAACTACGGTACGAAGATCTGCCGTACGGTCACCTCTGCTCTTAAGAACCCGGTGCAGGTGCGCCACGGTACGCCTGATGCGCGTCTCCTGACGGAGATCTCTATCGCAGGTGGCTTTACCTCTTATGAGGGTGGCGGTATCTCGTACAATATCCCTTACTCTAAGAACTTCTCCCTCGAGAAGACTATCATGTACTGGCAGTACACGGATCGCCTCGTCGGCATGTACGAGGAGGCTGGCGTGAGCATTAACCGCGAGCCATTTGGCCCTCTGACTGGTACGCTTATTCCTCCCTGTATCTCCAGTGCTGTGGCTGTCATCGAGACTCTCCTCGCAGCTGAGCAGGGTGTCAAGGATATAACCGTGGGCTATGGTCAGTGCGGTAATGTCATCCAGGATGTCGCAGCTATTCGCTCGCTCCGTGAGCTGACCAATAGCTATCTCAAGGAGTACGGCTACGACGATGTACGCGTCACGACCGTCTTCCACCAGTGGATGGGTGGCTTCCCACAGGACGAGGCAAAGGCCTTTGGTGTTATCTCGTGGGGATCAGCTACGGCTGCTCTGGCGAAGGCTACCAAGGTTATTGTCAAGACTCCACACGAGGCGATGGGTGTCCCCACCAAGGAGGCAAACGCTGCTGGACTACGTGCTACCAAGCAGGTTATATCGATGCTTCGTGACCAGTCACTCGTAGACATCCCTGTGGTAGAGCAGGAGTCTGACATCATCGTTCGAGAGACGAAGTGCATCCTCGACAAGGTCTTCGAGCTGGGCAAGGGCGATCTAGCTGTCGGTACGGTTGCTGCCTTTGAGGCAGGCGTGCTGGACATTCCCTTTGCGCCTAGTCGCTACAATGCGGGCAAGGTCCTACCGGCTCGTGATGACAATGGTGCGGTACGTATCCTCGATACGGGTCATCTGCCCTTTACGGAGGATCTCAAGGCGTTCCACCGTGAGAGACTTGAGGAGCGTTCACGCTTCGAGCATCGTCCCGTGAGCTTCCAGATGGTTATCGACGATGTCTACGCCATTGGCAAGGGCTTCCTCGTTGGTAGACCCTAAGCCTTAATCTATAGTAGTGCTATCCCTGTGGGGGTAGCACTCTTTCTAGCAAATAATTCCAATAAACCAATAAATCCAAGTAATATGAAGATCAAGAAGGTAGTCTGTGCCCCAGGCAAGACAGGATTCTTCTTTGACGACCAGAAGGCCATCAAGAAGGGCGCTAAAAACGATGGAGCCTTTTACTCTGGCGACCCCGTGACTCCAGGCTTTACGTCTGTACGTCAGGCAGGTGAGTCCATCTCTGTCCTCTTTATCCTAGAGGATGGCTCTATAGCTCACGGTGACTGTGCAGCTGTACAGTACTCAGGGGCCGGTGGTCGTGATCCACTGTTCCTCGCTGAGAGCTTTATCCCCGTCATCATGAAGGAGATCGCTCCGCTCTATGAGGGCAAGGAGATAACCACATTCCGCAAGATGGCCGACCTCGTTGACAAGCACGTCAATGCAGACGGCAAGAAGTACCACACGGCAATCCGCTACGGTGTCACACAGGCTTGTCTAGATGCTGTCGCTAAGAGCCAGCACAAGCTGATGGCTCAGGTCGTCGCTGACGAGTATGGTACGAAGATATCAGACACGATGGTCCCCATCTTCTCGCAGAGTGGCGATGACCGCTATCTCAACGTCGATAAGATGATCATGAAGGAGGTGGGCGTACTGCCACACGCTCTCTTTAATAATGTAGAGACGAAGGTAGGTCTCAAGGGTGAGAAGATCAAGGAGTACCTCCAGTGGCTCCGTGATCGTATCGTCACAAAGCGTCAGAATCCTAACTACCAGCCTGCTATCCATATCGACGTGTATGGTACGCTGAGCATCGTCTTCAACAACGACTTCCAGCGCATCGCTGACTATCTCCACGAGCTCTCTGAGATCGTTGCTCCCTTCGAGCTTCGTGTCGAGGGTCCAGTAGATATGGACGCTCGTGAGCCACAGATCGAGGCTCTGGCTAAGATCCGTGAGCTACTTGATGCCAAGGGCTCTAAGTGCCAGATCGTCGCTGACGAGTGGTGCAACACGCTCGAGGATATCATCGCCTTCTCTGAGCGCAAGGCTGGACACATGGTTCAGATCAAGACGCCTGACCTCGGAGGTGTCAACAATGCTATCGAGGCTGTCCTCTACTGCAAGCAGCACAACATGCGCGCTTATCTGGGTGGTACTTGCAATGAGACCAACCGCTCAGCAGAGGTTTGCGCCAATATCGCTATGGCTACCTCTCCCTGCCAGTGCCTCGCAAAGCCTGGTATGGGTGTTGATGAGGGATACATGATCATCTTCAACGAGATGAGCCGTGTACTCGCTCTCAAGGATGTGCTGAAGTAGATTTTAGAGATTAGAAGTTAGAGGTTAGCTTTTAGCCAAAAGCCAAAAGCCAACAGCCAAAGGCTAACCTCTAACAGTAAAACAGAATATCGAGATATGACTCCAATAACAGACGAAATAAGAGTACTCTCCACGACAGCGATCCTCGGATATGGATTTCCCGAGGCATCCTTTCGTGAGGGAATGAAGCGCAAGCCCCACGTCATCGCAGCAGATGCTGGTTCGACAGATCCAGGTCCTTACTATCTAGGGGCAGGCGTGAGCTTCACCGATCGCAACTCCGTGAAGCGTGACCTAGAGATCATGATCCAGGCTGGTGTTGAGAACAAAGTCCCCGTAGTCGTCGGCTCTGCCGGTGGCTCTGGTGCTAATGCTCATGTGGACTGGGTGCTAGAGATCGTACGAGAGATCATTGCTGACAAGAAGCTCTCGCTACGCCTAGCCGTCATCCGCTCTGAGTTTGACAAAGAGACCATCCTCCGTGAGTTTGACAAGGGACACATCACGCCCCTGGCTCCAGCTCCCGAGGCTACAAAGAAGGACATCGAAGAGTCCGTCCGCATCGTCGCTCAGATGGGCGAGGAACCTTTTGTAGAGGCTCTCAAGGGTGGCGCTGATGTCATCATCGCAGGCCGTTCGTATGATCCTAGCGTCTTCGCTTGTCTACCGATCAAGGAGGGCTTTGACCGTGCGCTCGCACTGCACATGGGTAAGATCCTTGAGTGCGCTGCTATCTGCGCATTGCCCGGTAGCGGTAGTGACTGTATGTTTGGCTATCTGCGCAAGGATCACTTTGTCCTTGAGCCACTTTCCAAGGATCGTAAGTGTACGACCCTCTCCGTAGCTGGTCACACGCTTTATGAGAAGACCGATCCTTACCACCTCCCTGGTCCTGGTGGTGCGCTCGATCTGCACGGATGTCACTTCGAGCAGATTGACGACAACAAGGTCAAGATCTCTGGTACCGTCTTCGAGCCCACCGATGGCTACTTCCTCAAGCTCGAGGGTACCCGTCTCGTAGGCTACCGCACTATCTCTGTTGCGGCTACGACAGACCCGATCATGATTAGCAAGATCGACTCCATCATCGAGAGTGTCAAGGCTCGTGTCAAGGACAACTTCGACAACTACGGTATCAAGGACTACTACCTCGACTTCAAGATCTACGGTAAGAACGGCGTCATGAGCATGTTCGAGGGTATCGATGGTCATATAGGCTCAGAGCTTATGGTCGTCATCGAGGCAGTGGCTAAGACACAGAAGGAGGCCGACACGATCTGTAGCTTCGCACGTAGTACGATGCTACACTTCGGCTACGAGGGACGTATCGCTACGGCGGGCAACCTTGCCTTCCCCTTCTCGCCCTCTGACTGTCACATGGGTGAGGTCTACGAGTTTAGCCTCTATCACCTGCTCAAGGCGGAGGATCCCACGCAGTACTTCCCCGTCGAGTATGTAGAGTATGCTGATGGTCAGCGTAAATAATGAACCTTTAGATCGTATCAAGCAATGACACAGCACAAGTTAATGGATATAGCCTCCGTCATCCGGAGCAAGAACTCGGGTCCCTATGAGATCACCTTTGATATCATCTTCAAGGACTTCGATATATACAATCAGGTGAAGGCAGCTAAGGCGATTACTGAGCAGACTTTCTGTGATCTCTATCACATCAAGCCTGATCACATCGTCAAGATTGTCTACTTCGACCCAGCCAAGGCGATCAAGTGTACCATCGTCCGCCCCATCCCTTCGGGCAATCTCGGTGAGCGCGACGTCTATGGTGCGCAGCAGCATGCGCCTCTGATGGGTCTCTCCATCCAGTACTAAGCCTGACCGCTTAGCGGACATTAAATAGGGCTTTAATAGCTCCTAAATATAGCGTTAGCCCCCACACGCTCTCGTCGTAGAGTCGTGTGGGGGCTAACTGTTTTTGAACCAGAGGAGAGGAGACTGTTGCAAAAGTCAACAGTCTCGAGAGGTTAGTACCAGGTGAAGCGCTGCTCGTAGCTGTCGAAGGTAAGCTTGCCCAAATGGTACAACTTCTCCGCCATATTGATGAAACGAAAGTTTCTTCCACATGAAACTAAGAAGAGGAGTATGGGGCTATGCCCTTTTTCGCTAACTTTGCTGACGTATGAAGGGTGATCCATT
>CAMPUN010000124.1 GCA_946997275.1 uncultured Porphyromonas sp. | reverse complement strand
GACCGAAGCCGAATCCCGAAAGCAACACAGCGATTCGCCTTTATGCAACAGTCTCTAAAGGTGCTTGGGATGCCAATCGTAAAGCAACGCCTAGTTAATTGACTCTGCAAAGGTAATACAGCAGACTACAAAGCCTGAACTCTGATGCACTGAGCGTCTCTCTGTAGTCTCCATACGTCTCAACAGGAGACTGTTGACTTTTGCAACAGTCTCAACAGACCATAAAAAAAGATTGACACGACAAACGAGTCCTGTCAATCTTCTATTTCATGCGCACCATCGCTGATGCGAGTCCGAACTTGCTACTACTCAGTAGCTCGTCCCAGTCGTTCCAGTAACGGTCTTATTAACGTGTCTACATCCTTCTGGATATCGCGCAAGGCAGCCCACAGACGCTCTGGAACAATAGATATGTTCCAATTCTTATCGGCGGCATCTAAGGGGAGCCCCCCTAGAATATTCACTGCCTCCTCCTCTTGCTCAGCGGTGAAGAGATGGAGCTCGCCAGCAACCGATTCTCTTCGATCGGGAAGTCCGTCCACCAGCCTACGCGCTTGCTCATTATCAAGAGCAGTCCCGTCGAAGCGGGCGACACGCAGGTTAGGACAGTCCACAACCCAGATGGACTCCAACTTACTGTCTCTAGCATCTACCTCCTCCAAGGCTTCACAGCCACAGATGTCCAACTCTTCCAAAGTTTTGCTCGGACAGTGCAGCCTCTTTAGTGCCTTACAGCTTTGCACCATGAGTCTACTGAGTGGGCTATCGGGGAGCTTTAGCATCGCCAGCTCCTTGTTGCCACTGCAGAGCAATTCTCTTAGATTGGAGCAAGCTGCCATATCCAAGCTAGTCAGCTGATTGTCCATACAGTTAATCTCTTGCAGACTAATACAGTGCGACAGGTCTAGGCTGGTCAATTGGTTGTTATGACAATCTAGCACTGTCAAGGCAACATTCTTAGAGAGGTCCAAGCTCGTTAGCTTATTGCCATGGCAATATAGCTCTCTCAGGTTGACAGAGTGCGAGACATCCAGGCTTACGATACTATTGTCGCCGAGCGTGCCGCAGTTAAAGCGAGTCAGCTCCCCACGGATGACCACCTCCGAGGAGGTCAACGTGTAGTCATGATACGTACTATCCGTCTTGGGAGACTCTGCAACGCCTTCAATGGTAACCTCCCCTACGGCCCTCAGTCCGAGGCAAAGTTTTCCTGAGCCCGTTGCATTATCCACGCTCAGCCGTATGATAGATTGCTCTGCTGCTTGAGAAGAGAGATTAGCGTCTTTCATATTCATCTGTTTATGGTTTGTGCTTGTTTATAGTTTACGCCAGTGATTGATCATGGCGGTTAGGAACTTCTTGCGCTGAGAATCTGCAATGCTTGCAAAGGGTGCAGCACCGATGTTCTTTAGAGCTTCTGCAATCTGCTCATCAATCTTTTTTTCCCGGCTCTTATCTCCTTTTATAGGAGGAGTTGGTTTGACATAGTTAATGAGCATCTTATACTCACCCTCGGTCAGCAAGAGTGAGAAGTTGCCGCCCTCCAGCTTGCCCATCCACCATAGGTAAGCATCTAGTATGTCAAACTGTTGTAGACCACAAAACAGAGCTGTAGATCCCTTGCCAAAGATCTCCTCTCTCAGCTCATTGAGCGCTGAGATGTACTCTCCGATGCTTCCTGATTGTAGCGTTTGAGCAGTCTGGGGCTTTAGACGCAGAGCGCTCATCACCTTATGATACGACTCCCTAGCTAGACTGTCATATATCGGGAAGCCGAGCGGGTATCTCTTCGTATCCATCATCATACAGTAGTAGGCATACTTGCTAATGAGGGACTTGAGGGTGGCCCCTGGCGTCCCAATCTTCTGAATCCCATACGATGCTTCAAAGATATTCTTACCTATGGTCGTTGGCTTGCCTAGGTTTTGCAAAACGATGTCATAGAAGTAGTCATTGGGCAACTTCCACTCTTACCAGCGAACTGCGTGGTCTCATCAATAATTCTCTCCGCCAGTCGCTCCAGCGAGAAGTAACTATAGTCGGCATTCGTAGAGTAGTAAGAGTTGAGGACCACAAGACGCAAGAGTATATGCTCCTGATCTTCTTTTCCGACAAAGAGTCTCGATATGATCGCCCGCTGATTATTGTACGGGAGACCTTTCGTATCAATCTTTCCGTTATTCGCTGTGATGGTCTGCGCTAGGAGCGTCATGACGTCTCTAATCTCTGAAGCTGTTGTTGCCATTTTGATTCTGTATTAAAGATGAATATCATAGTGTCGTGTGGAGCGGCTAGCACATGGGCTTCTCACGCCTCTTTGGGTGGGGTAGCCTCATGAGACACGCCCTTAGTACGTGGGCGGTCTCATGTGAGGCTCCTTTGCTTAACCATATCGCGCTACTAGTTACTCTTATAGCGTAGCATCGATGATAGTCTTAGATTAGTGAGGACGTGTCGCTTAGCTTTACTCTTCGTCCTAGATCGTAGAGGCGACTTCGACATACTGGCCCTTATCCTCGTTATACTCATAGAGAGCGAAGTCACTATTGCCATCATCAAACTCAGAGTAAAAAGGCGAGTACTCAACGCCGTCACAGCGGAAGCCATACTCAATGCCAGTCATCGTATCTCCCTCCCAGTCTAGGTTGATAAGAGAGAAACTCTCAAAAGCTCTAATCGATGGGAAGGTACACTTCTTCAGATCCAAGTCTTTCGGGATTTTGTAGTAAGACGTAGCTCCTCTACGATACTCCCGGCGTATGAGTATATACTTAGGATGGTTTTCTTTCGTGATGAGAGGCTTGATCTGGCCAAAGTCGCAGACGGAATCTTCTAGTATCTCGAGGTCTCCCTCTGAGACTACATTCTTATCCTCATCTGTCACTTTGTAGTAGAGTCCTTCATCACCACCCCAAAGGTCTAGGATCGCAAAGAGCTTACCCTCTCCGTAGTAGTTTTCCCAGAGATCCATCGTATTGCCACTTTTGATGAGCTTCTTTATCTGGTCCACTTCATCAGTGTGCTCATCAAAGGTAAAGAACTCAGTCGCTCTGATCGGCCTCTTACTATATAGCATCAGCTCGTAGGGACAGTCGTCGGGATCTGCTTGTATCACCTCAGTGATCTCCTGTGCGTCTGCCTGTCGTAGCTTGGGCTTCTTACGAGAGCCTGCTTTTTTCTTTTTGGCATACTCCTTACTCATAATGAGTGTCACATCCCCCTATTTCTTGAAAACGGGCAGTTCTATACTATCTGGGATAATGGGCAGTTCTACACTATCCGGATTCAGATTAGGCATCGCCTCAGTATGACAACGTATGATCTCTAAATATTCACAGCAACTCACATCTAGTGTGTTTAGCAGCTTAGAGCCAGCGAGATCTATAGTTCTCAGTCGCTCACAATATGAGCAGGAGAACTGCGTCAAGTTGACAAGTTTAGAGAAATCCAAGCTCGTCAGCTGATAGGCTGCGTAAATAGTGAGCTCCGTCAAGTTAACACACTTAGAGAGATCCAAGCTAGCTAGTTGTTTGCAAAGCTCAATAGAGAGCTTCGTCAAGTTGACACACTTCGAGAGATCCAAGCTGGTCAATTGATCGCAAGAGCTAATAGAGAGCTTCGTCAAGTTGACAAGCTTAGGAAGATCCAAGCTAGCTAATTGATCGAAACTCCCGATAGAGAGGCTAGTTAGGTTGACAAGCTTCGAAAAATCAAAGCTAGCTAATTGACTGCAACCCCTAATATAGAGGTCCGTCAAGTTGACACTCTTAGAGAGATCCAAGCTAGCTAGTTGTTTGCAACAGCTAATAGAGAGCTTCGTCAAGTTAACAAGCTTAGGAATATCCAAGCCAATTAATTGACTGCAATGCTCAATATAGAACTCCGTCAAGTTGACACACTTAGAGAGATCCAAGCTAGCTAATTGACCACAAGAATCCAGAGAAAGCTTCGTCAAGTTGACAAGCTTCGTGAGATCCAAGCTAACTAGTTGTTTGCAAGAACTAATAGAGAGCTCCGTCAAGTTGACAAGCTTAGAGAGATCCAAGCTAACTAGTTGTCTGCAAGAGCTAATAGAGAGCTCCGTCAAGTTGACAAGCTTAGAGAGATCCAAGCTAGCTAGTTGTTCGCAAGAATCCAGAGAAAGCTCCGTCAAGTTGACAAGCTTCGAGAGATCCAAGCTGGTCAATTGATCGAAAGGCTTCAGAGAGAGCTCCGTCAAGTTGACAAGCTTCGAGAGATCCAAGCTGGTCAATTGATCGCAAAATTCAATAGAAAGGTTGGTCAAGTTGACAAGCTTCGAGAGATCCAAGCTCGTCAATTGTTTGCAATAACTAACAGAGAGCTCGGTCAGGTTGACACACTTCGAGAGATCCAACTCCTCAACAAGAAGTCCCGTGCAGTCGAGCGAGGTCAAGGTAGGACAGCCTGATAGGTCCAAGTGTGTTATTCCTTCTATCCACGATCCACATGCGAAGGATGTGACAGCACCACGGATTACCACCTCATCAGCAGTGAGCGTATAGTCATAGCTCTCGCCATCCGCTTGCATAGGCTCCTTCACCCCTTCGATGGTGACTTCACCCGTAGCGATTACTGTGAGGCTGATTGTCTCCTCTTTCTCTCTATCCACAGTCAGCTTAATGACAGGAGATGAGACTGTTGCAACTGATTTTTTAGCCATTTGGTTGTAGTGTTATAAGATGTATGTTATGTTGTGTCGTGTGGAGCGGTTAGCACATGGGCATCTCACTCCTCTTTGGAGACTGGTGCAAAATTCAACAGTCTCACAATCTTGCGAGCAAGATTGTCTAGACTTTGCAGAAAGGATGAAGCGCAAGGCGCTGAGGGTGAGG
>CAMPUN010000123.1 GCA_946997275.1 uncultured Porphyromonas sp. | reverse complement strand
GTCACGAGCCGTAATCTTGAACTCCTGATTGTTAAAGCGGAAGACGCTCGGTAGTTCCTTGCCCTCCTCGTAAGGCTCGACGATCAGATGCACCTCGCCAAATTGGCCAGCACCTCCCGATTGCTTCTTGTGACGGTAGTCAGCGCGTGCAGCCTTCGTGATAGTCTCACGGTAGGGGATGCGTGGCTCCTCAAAGTTGACAGGGATCTTGTCATTGTTCTCCAGTCGCCACTTGAGCGTACGCAGGTGAAACTCTCCCTGACCATACACAATGAGCTGGCGTAGCTCTTTGCTCTGCTGGGCGATCCATGTGGGGTCCTCCTCCTGCATACGTGTGAGAGCCTCGCTCAGCTTCTCAGCATCGGCACCATTGACAGGTACGATAGCACGACGATACTTGGGAGCAGGGTACTCGATATTGGGGAACTGATAGTCCACGCCCTTATCGTTGAGAGTAGCTCCACGACGTACATCCTTGAGCTTTACGGCAGCGCCAAAGTCTCCAGCGACGAGCTGGCTCACCTTCTCCTTTTGCGATCCAGCCACCACATTGATCTGGCCGAGGCGCTCCTTGGAGCCATTGTTCGCATTGGTCAAGTCCATGCCCTCCTTGAGGGTACCGCTCATAACCTTGAAGTAAGAGACCTCACCGATATGTGGCTCCACGGTGCTCTTGAAGAAGTATAGACTCACGGGAGCATTAGCATCGGGAGCTACCTCTACGCCCTCCGTTGTGACGGGGAGCGCAGACTCGGTGACGCGTGGTGCTACATCGCCAAGGAAGGTCATCGTACGACGTACACCCATATCCTTGAGTGCGCTAACGCAGAAGACGGGGTACATATCGCCGAGGACGATACCCTTGCGCATGCCCTGCACGATCTCCTCCTCGTCGAGCGACCCCTTCTCAAAGAAGGTCTCCATCAGATGCTCCTCGTGCTCGGCAGCCGACTCGATGAGTGCTTGGCGTAGCTCCTCGGCACGTTCTTGCTGATCTGCTGGTATCTCAAGCTCTTCGGGAGTACCGCCTTCGGGCTTCCACTGATACATCTTCATATTGAGCACATCGACCACCTGGTGGAAGTCAGGACCCTCCTGTACGGGGTACTGTATGACGACCACTTTGCCTCCGTAGCGAGCCTTGAGTCCAGCGACTGTGCTCTCGTAGTCTGCCTTGTCGCTATCCAGCTGATTGATGGTAAAGAGCACAGGCTTATGCAGTTGCTCTATGATACGCATCTGGTTGATCAGGCCGACCTCGACGCCCTCCTTAGCATTGACCACAGCTAGAGCCGAGTCGGTAACGTGGAGTGCAGCGACAGTGCCACCGACGAAGTCATCGGAGCCTGCGCAGTCGATGAAGTTGAGCTTGCGATTAGCAAACTCGACACTAAATAGGGTGGAGAAAACGGTATAGCCATACTCCTTCTCTACGGGGAAGTAGTCGCACACGGTGTTTTGTGCCTCGATAGTCCCGCGGCGCTTGATGACGCCACTCTCAAAGAGCATAGCCTCGGCAAGAGTTGTCTTGCCGCTACCCGAGCCGCCGATGACGGCGATGTTTCGAATGTCTGATGTCTGATACAATTGCATAGCCTGTTATATTAGAGTGAATAATTTGATTGCAGCCTCCTTAGACGCCGCTACCTAACGTGGCGATCGTCTTTGTAAGTCTAGCGAATATGCTCCTCGTAGGTGGGCGAAAGTAGGGCTTCCTGATGCTTTGTTTCTCCCCTTACTTAGGCTTACTTGAGTAGCCTCTCACCAAACTTGTCGCAAGGTAGCAAATAATTCACAATTTTGCAATACCTAAAAGGTGCCTGAGCGTGAAAAAGAGAGCACAGGCGACTCTTTTGGCTATGCTTTTAGTTAGAGCGGGCAGTGCTACAGGCTTGTGGCTTTTACCGATCCTTCTGGATGGTGACACGGATGGGGCGTCCGTTGTACTCCTCATCGCTAAGGGCTGCTGCAACTGTCTCGGCCCATTCGCTAGCCACCTCAAAGTAGCTGTAGCTGAGGCTGAGATCTATCTTGCCGATGCTGATTTTATAGGGGAGCGTGCGGTTGATCAACTCTAGGAGACGGTTCGGATAGAGCTTGTCGCGCTTGCCGAAGTTGATCCTTAGCGAGGTCATGGGCGGTAGATCGGTGCGGCTACGCTTTTTGGGTGCTTTGCGATGCTCCTCGGGGGAACCTTTTGTCCTATACTTAGGCTCTTCGGTTGCCAGCTCTTGAGCCGAGAGGTCGGGCGTATTGGCGTAGTAGCGCATGATACGGTCCGCCTCCAGCGTGAGGACACGACGTATGATCTCCTCGGGAGGGAGCCAGGCGAGCTTCTGCACGATCGCATTCAGCAGCTCATCGTACTGAGTGCCGTGCTCGTTGCTGTCGGCATACTCGATCTTGGTCGCTAGAGCGAAGAGTTGCTTCTTGCAAATCTCCTGACCAGAGGGGAGGGGCATCGACTCAATACGAATGCCAGCGTGCTGCTCGATGATGCGTATCTGCTTGCTGTCGCGTAGATGGCAGATGGCTATCGAGAGACCCGTCTTGCCAGCACGAGCGGTGCGTCCGCTACGGTGTGTGTAGCTGTCTGGATCTGCGGGCAGGCCGTAGTGAAGTACATGAGTGACATCGTCGACATCGAGTCCACGTGCTGCCACGTCGGTCGCAACGAGCAACTGAAGGTTGCGTATGCGGAAGCGGTTCATCACCATATCTCGCTGCGCTTGGCTAAGGTCGCCATGTAGCGCATCGGCATTGTACCCATCTCGTATGAGCCACTCGGCGATCTCCTTGGTCTCGGCACGGGTACGGCAGAAGATGATTCCGTAGATATTGGGGTAGTAGTCGACGACACGCTTCAGAGCGGCGTACTTGTGCCGTGCTGGGACCGCTACGTAGAGATGCTTGATGTCCGCATTCGCTTTATTGAGCGCACCTATCTGCACCTCGTGGGCATCGCTGATATAGTTGTCGGCTATCTCCCGTACCTCTCGGCTCATGGTGGCGGAAAAGAGCCAATGCTCCACCTGCTGCGGCACCGCTTGCAGGATCTCTTGCAGATCTCGCTGGAAGCCCATGTCGAGCATCACATCGGCTTCGTCGAGGACGACGACCGAGACCTTGCGTAGCTTGACAGCTTTGCGCCTGAGCAGGTCGCAGAGTCTGCCGGGAGTGGCTACTATAATATGGTATCCCTTGGCGAGCTGACGGATCTGCTCCTCGATGGAGGCACCGCCGTAGAGTGCTAGGATCTGGCGAATGGAGGTATACTTTGCCAAAGCAACTAAGTCGCTCTGTACCTGTATTGCGAGCTCTCGTGTTGGCGTGAGGATGAGTCCACAGGGTGCGGAGCCTCTTGCCTGTATGATGCGCTCTAAGAGGGGCAGTCCGTAGGCTGCTGTCTTGCCCGAACCGGTCTTGGAGAGCGCGATCAGATCCCCTCGATGGCTGGATAGGTATGGGATGACCTCCTGCTGTACGGGCATCGGCTCGGAGAAGCCTAGGTCGGTGGTGGCACGAAGGAGTTCGGGCGAAAGGTCTAGTGTGTCAAAGGTCATAGTGAAGGGGATTCGTGCTCATATATATAAAGGTGTCGCGATGACCTCGCAGAGCTTGCGAAGGTCTCGCCAGAAGGTGGGGTAGCTCTTGTCAACTGCCTGCGGAGTCTCAATCTGTAGCTGATGATACCAGGCGAAAGGAGCCCACGCCATCACCATACGGTGGTCGGCATCTGTGGCTATGGGTACGGGGGGGTGAACGGAGCTTGGTGCGCTGCCTGCTAAGCAGAAGCCGCTCTCTGTCTCGTAGCTGAGCTGATAACCGAGCTGCTCGCCATTGCGCAAGATGAGGGCAATGCGGTCGCTCTCTTTGAGGCGTAGGTGGTCTAGTCCACGGAGCTGTGCTTTCTTCTGATAGTAGAGTAGGAGGGCAATGAGTGTGGGGGCGAAGTCTGGATTGTTTGACAGGGAAAGACTCCCAAACGTGAGCTTACGCAGATGCTTTTGCAGGAGCTCGCTGTCAAAGCAGAGGGTGTCGTCGCCTGCGCTTAGCCATTCGGGGGAGATCTGTAGGAGATCTAAGGCACGGGCATCGGGTTGCAAGCTCTGCGCTGGGACGTTGGTCAAGAAAAGCTGGCAGGGTCGTGGCGTCATGAGCGCCCACTGGAGAGGGTACTGCGCTGAGGACCAGTCGCCGATGGGATGCGAGAGTAAGCGTGTGAGCGTTGCCTCGCAGTAGGCTCCTGGAGCGACATGTATCCCGTGACGATCAACTGAGAGGTCGATACCGCATGACTGCATCAGGGCGCAGGTCAACTGGATGTAAGAGGCGCTGGGAAGCTGATCGTCTTGCCAGCGAAGGGCTAGTCCGTGGGGCAGATAGGGCGCAATGAGGAGTAGGGCGGTGACCGTCTGGCTACTCTCTAGTCCGCTCGGCAGGGTTAGCGTGGGGAGTAGACCTTTCTGTTGCGGGTTCATCGGACGAATGCGCACCAGAGGGTAAAGCCCTTCGACAGGCTCTTGGGACGATGGTTGGGCTATGTCGGCTCCGAGCTGAGAGAGTAGTGTAATGAGCTGTGCAAGCGGTCGCTCGGTCATACGACGAATAGGCGATACCAGCAGAACCTCTCGTTCTGTGGTCAAAGCGAAGAGTGCCGTCAGGAGGCGCATAGCCGTTCCCGAAGCCCCTACGGATATGCGTCCCTCGCTACTCCCCGAGGCGTGTAGCATAACAGCCAAGTCTTCGCAGAGATCTAGCTGATGCCACAGCCAGGGGATCGGCAGGTGCGCCAGTCGTGCCATCACAAAGAGCCGATTGTAGAGACTCTTCGAGGGGGGCAGGGTGATGGATAGCTGTGGGGTCACT
>CAMPUN010000122.1 GCA_946997275.1 uncultured Porphyromonas sp. | reverse complement strand
AGATCCAGGTGAGCGTCATCCATCAGGGTGTCGGTCAGATCACCGAGTCAGACATTCAGCTGGCGACGGCATCCGACGCTGTGATCATCGGCTTCCAGGTCCGTCCCAGTGCTCAGGCCCGTAAGCTCGCCGAGCAGGAGGGCGTCGAGATCCGCACCTACTCTATCATCTACGATGCTATCGAAGATGTCCGCGACGCTCTCGAGGGCATGCTCTCGCCAGACATTCGCGAGCAGGTCACAGCCAATCTGGAGGTACTGCAGACCTTCAAGGTAAGCAAGATCGGCACCATCGCAGGCTGTATGGTCACCGATGGCAAGATCAAGCGTACCGACAAGGTGCGCGTCATCCGCGACGGTGTGGTCATCCATACGGGTCAGCTGGAGTCGCTCAAGCGCTTCAAAGACGAAGCCAAAGAAGTGGTCTCAGGTCTCGAGTGCGGTATCAATATCAAGAACTACAACAACCTGGAGGTGGGCGACATCATCGAGTCCTTTGAGGAGATCGAGGTGCGGCGCAAGCTCTAGTCCCCTACCCCAACACATTTGCCGAGGTGGCGACTGCTTCTTACGAGGAGCGGTCGCCACTTTTCTTTTGTCTCTGCCCCATTTCAGCTAGGTTCATACAGGTGAAACTAGAGTTTCATACGGGAGAAACTGTAGTTTCATACAGGTGAAACTGCAGTGCCCGCAGGAGGAAAGAGAAAGGCGAGGGGATTTATTGTACCTTTGTCGTAGAGGATCGCTTAGCAAGCCCTCTCTGCATTTATCACTTCACCGTATGTCTCACACTACGCCCTCATTATCGTTTGTACCCTCCCCACAGCCCGAGGGTTACCGCTACTATAATATACAGAGCGACACCGACCGTCAGCTCTTGGCCAGTCGGTGCAAAGAGCGACTGCAAGCCCTGCACCGCATACCCGTCGAGGAGCGGGCGCAGTATCATCGTGCGCTACAGGAACTACTCGGAGGGCTCGGCGAAGAGAGTTGGCTGGTGGCACCATTCTTCTGCGACTACGGGAGTGAGATTGAGGTGGGGAGTCATACCTTCATCAATAGTGGCTGCACCATCCTCGATGGCGGACATGTAACCATCGGCGACCATGTGCTCATCGGTCCCTCCGTGTCGCTCTACAGTGTGGGGCATCCGCTCGACCTCGAGGAGCGTGCTGCCGGCTGGGAGTTTGGCATCCCGATCATCATCGAGGACCACGTGTGGATCGGTGGAGGCTGCACGATCCTCCCCGGCGTAACCATCGGCCGAGGCTCCGTGATCGGTGCAGGGAGCGTCGTCACGAAGAGCATCCCCCCGATGAGCCTAGCCGTGGGCAACCCCTGCCGTGTCATTCGCTCGCTCAGCAAACCTACCGAATCCCTAGATTAACCCGTTACTTTTACCCTATCTGAACTATGCCTACGCTCTATCTGCTTGACGCTTATGCCCTGATTTACCGAGCTTACTACGCCTTCATCAATCGTCCCCTCGTGGATGCGCAGGGTCGCGACACGAGTGCGCTCTACGGCTTCGCCTCCACGCTACAAGACATCATTGACAAGGAGCGCCCCGACTACATTGCCGTGGCGATGGATATGCCAGGAGGAACCTTTCGCCACAAGGAGTACCCAGAGTACAAGGCTAATCGCCCCGAGACTCCCGATACGATACGCTTCTCCATGCCTTATATCAAAGAATTGGTGCAGGCTTACCAGATACCTCTGCTGGGGGTCGAAGGGTACGAGGCGGACGACCTGATCGGTACCCTGAGCCGTCAAGCTGTCGAGGCGGGCTACGAGGTCCGCATGGTCACGCCAGATAAGGATTATGGGCAACTCGTCGGACCGCATGCACAGATGTTTGCGCCACAGCGCACAGGGTCAGGCTTCGAGCTACTAGGCGCTGAAGAGATCACCGCTAAGTACGGCATCCGCTATCCGCTACAGATGATTGACTACTTGGGACTTGTGGGCGATAGCTCGGACAATGTGCCCGGCTGTCCCGGCATTGGCAAAGTCGCTGCGCAGAGACTCCTCGAGGAGTTTGACACGATCGAAGATATCTACGCACGTATTGACCAGGTGAAGCCGACCTATGCGAAAAAGCTTCTCGCAGCCAAGGAGCAGACGATGCTCTCGAGACATCTCGTGACCATCGTGACCGATGTGCCAGGAGTAACCTTTGACCTAGATCAGATGAAGTGGCGGGGCCCCGACCACGCCGCTGTGGAGCGCATCTTCAAGGAGTTTGCCTTCACCTCACTGCTGAAGCGCATCAGTAAGCCCACAGCAACCGCTCCACAGGTAGGACTCTTTGACCTTGGCGGTAGTTCAGCAGCGCCAAGTTCACCAGCTACGATCGAGGTGTCGGGTCCCGTGAGCGCCACAGCTCCTCTAGAAAACTACAAGACAGTCGGCGTGACCTTTACCGAGGTGCAGGGTTACGAGGCAGTGAGCCAGCTCGCTAAGCAGTTGGCGGGCAGCTCCGTTGTCGCCTTTGACACCGAGACCGACGGCCTCGATGCGCTCTGTGCGGGCATCGTCGGCATGTCGCTCTGTGCCGATGAGCAACAGGCTTACTTTATCCCGCTACCCGAGTCGGCTGAGGAGGCTGCGCATATACTTTCTCCGCTTAAGGAACTGATGCAGGACGAGCATGTGCTCAAGGTGGCGCACAATGCTAAGTTTGACCTAGAGGTGCTGACACGCTACGGACTCCCCGAGGCGCGCCCGCTCTACGACACCATGCTAGCGCACTATCTGATCGATGCCGACCAGGGGCACAGCCTCGACGAACTGGCGGGAGGCTTGCTCCGCTACGACACGATACGGTACAAAGATCTCTCGCCTCAGGAAAGCTTTGCGCTACGCACCGACGTAGACCCCAAGCTCCTCTGCGACTACGCTAGCGAAGATGCCTACGTGACGCTACGCCTCTACCACGC
Source organism: uncultured Porphyromonas sp. (assembly GCA_946997275.1). Lineage (GTDB taxonomy): Bacteria > Bacteroidota > Bacteroidia > Bacteroidales > Porphyromonadaceae > Porphyromonas. Next base: position 1,940 of record CAMPUN010000122.1, on the reverse strand, counting down.
CCTGCACAAGCAGCTCTCCCCTACCGAGCAGCGTCTCCTCACCGAGGTGGAGATACCGCTCCTCTACGTGCTGATGCACATGGAGCAGCGTGGCATCGTCCTCGACATCGAGGCTTTGCAGCGCTCCCGTCAGGAGCTACTCGAGAGCGTCCTTCGCCTAGAGAAGGAGATACAGAGCTACTCCTCACGAGGGCTTAACCTCAAGGTCAATAGCCCGAAGCAGATCGGCGAATTGCTCTTTGACGAACTCCAGATTGTGGAGAAGCCGCGCAAAACCAAGACTGGCAGCTACGTGACCAACGAGGAGACGCTCCTCCCGCTTCGCTCGCTCCACCCCGTCGTCGCGCTCATCCTAGACTACCGCGAGGCGCGCAAGCTACTCAACACCTATATAGATCCGCTGCCCAAGATGTGCTACCCCGATGGCAAGCTCCACACTTCGTACAATCAGGCGGTCACCGCCACGGGCAGGCTCTCCTCGAGCAATCCGAATCTGCAAAATATCCCCATCCGTAGCGACCTCGGTCGTCCCCTGCGTCGTGCCTTTGTCGCTGATCCTTACTACACCCCACGCCTTTCGGCTTGCGTTCCTGTGGATCACACCCATGAGAAGCCGATCGGCGCTGTCCTGCTCAGTGCGGACTACTCGCAGGTGGAGCTGCGCGTCATGGCGCATCTGAGCCAAGACCCAGCGATGATACACTCCTTCCTCTCGGGCGACGATATTCACACGGCGACAGCTGCTAAGGTCTTTAAGGTGGCTCCCGAGGAGGTGACCCCGCTGATGCGTAGCAAGGCGAAGACGGCCAACTTTGGCATCAACTACGGCATCACGCCCTCCGGTCTGAGCCAGCGACTCAACATCCCCGTTGGCGAGGCTGCCGAGCTGATCAAGGAGTACTTCGCCACCTTCACCCATATACAAGCCTTTATGAATGAGGCTATAGCGCTGGCCACCGAGCGAGGCTATACGGAGACCGCCTTCGGTCGTCGCCGGCAGTTGCGCAACCTCCGCACGGCACGTGGAGCCCAGCGTGGCAATGCTGAGCGCAATGCGATCAACGCACCGATCCAAGGCACCGCTGCCGACATCATCAAGATCGCTATGATACGTGTCGAGGAGGAGCTGACGAAGCAACAGCTACGCAGCTACCTCGTCCTGCAGGTGCACGATGAACTGGTCCTCAACGTCTATCTCGACGAACTGGAGCGTGTCACAGCCCTCGTTCGCGAAGCGATGGAAGGCGCCTGGCCCGAGTGCTCCGTCCCGCTTGTCGTCGAAATCGGCACCGGCAAAGATTGGCTCGAGGCGCACTAATCCACCAACCTTGACGCATCATAGCCCTGCATCCTAGGGGCTACGCATGACGACAACGAAGGGATACATAGGTTAAACCTTGCTACATAGCGCTATAACCTCGCTACACAGCGACTCCTACATCACCGTCGATTGCCATCTCTCCCGAGGAAATCGCTAGTCTCCACCGAGCAAACGAAAATTCCCCACGGAACCGGGAAATGAAACTTCGGAAGAATGAAATGAAACTTCGGAAGAAGCAAATCAAACTTCCGAAGAATTTTCCCGTTCCTCCGTGGATAATCCAAGATTCCTCCGAAGAATTCTCCGATTTCCTCGGGAGTGTGGCATCGGAGCCATCAGACGAGTAGCGAAATGTAGGATGCACGGGACGTGTAACGGCTGTAGGGACGCACGATCTGTGCGTCCGTTGTGTCAAAGGTTACAGCGCCCGTTGGTTTTAACGAGGACGGACGCACAGATCGTGTGTCCCTACAACCGTTACTCGTCAGCTGGTTCGACAACGGACGCACCGGTCGTGCGTCCCTACACCAGCTACTCATGATATTTGCGGGATCTACGATGAGAGGGGTGTAGCGTATGTTCAGAAATAACGTTATCTTTGTTTCTGAATTAAGCTAGG
>CAMPUN010000121.1 GCA_946997275.1 uncultured Porphyromonas sp. | reverse complement strand
AACTACGGGACAGACCTCGAGCAGAGCATAGCAACCTTGCAGGCGAAGCTCACCGAGCATGCGACCTTCCCCGACCACCTGTCTCCGCGCTACTTAGCGGTCAAGCTCCTCGAGGACGACCCACACACGCAGAGCTTTATCAAGCAGCAAGCAAAGGTGAGTACCTCCTCACCGCCACAGCCTACGAGGAGGACAGACTGCGCAAGAACCACTCCAGCGAGGAGGATCTGGAGAACTATATCATCAATCAGCGGTACGGCTTCATCGCAGGCGCGCTCAGAGAGACCTACCGCCCGAACAAGCGGCGCATACGCACCATAACGGATCGTATAGACAACCTCCTCATACACCCCATCTGGGGCTATCCGATCTTTCTCGCCTTCCTCTTTATCATGTTTGAGGCGACCTTTGCCTTGGGAGCCTTCCCGATGGACTGGATCGAGGCGGGCGTGGACGCTTTTGGCGCTTGGATTCACGGAATGATGAGTCCAGGTCCTCTACGTGACCTACTGGTGACGGGTGTCATAGGCGGTGTGGGCGGTGTCCTCGTCTTCCTACCGAACATCCTTATCCTCTACCTTTTCATATCCATCATGGAGGACACGGGCTATATGGCTCGAGCCACCTTCCTGATGGATAAACTAATGCACCACATGGGACTGCACGGCAAGTCCTTCATACCGCTCATCATGGGCTTCGGGTGCAACGTCCCCGCCGTGATGGCTTCTCGCACGATCGAGAGCCGACAGAGTCGCATCATCACGGTGCTAGTCACTTCGCTGATGAGCTGTAGCGCTAGACTACCAGTTTACATCCTCATTGCGGGGACCTTCTTCCCACAGAGTGCTGGGCTGGTACTCTTTGGGCTTTACGCTCTTGGGGTGCTGCTGGCCTTCCTATTGGCGAAGCTTTTTCGCCGTGTACTCTTCAAGTCGGAGGATCTTCCCTTCGTCATGGAGCTACCCCCCTACCGCATCCCGATGGCGCGTGCCGTGGGTATACATATGTGGGACAAGGCGCGCGAGTATCTGCACAAGATGGGATCAGTCATCCTCGTGGCTTCGGTCATCATCTGGGCGCTGAGCTACTATCCTCGCGAGGAGGTGATGGCTCGTGCTGATGAGCAAATAGCTCAGGTGCAGCAGCAGAGCACACTCTCTGAGAGTGAGCGCAGTGAGCAGGTAGCTGAGATAGAGCGCCATGCATACATGAAGCAGCAAGAGGGCTCTTACCTGGGACGCATCGGACAAACGGTGCAACCCGTCCTAGCTCCGCTCGGCTTCGACTGGAAGCTCAGCGTGGCGCTTGTGGCAGGTCTACCAGCAAAAGAGGTAGTCGTCAGCTCCCTCAGCGTCATCTACACGGGCAATGAGACGGTGGACGAGGATAGCGAAGACTTTGCCGTGGGTAGCTCGGCGCTCTCACGACAGATGCGCCAAGAGAAAGACCCCGTCACGGGCGAGCCACTCTATACGCCACTGATAGCCATCTGCTTCCTCATCTTCGTGCTCATCTATATGCCTTGCATCGCCACAGTTGTGGCCGTCTCTAAGGAGCTCAACAGTGGCTGGTGGGGACTCTTTGTGGTCGTCTACACCTGCGTATTAGCCTGGATCGTGGCTTATCTGGCACGACTGATAGGACTACTTATTATATAATATAGGTGTCGCCATGGATCTGCAGACAATCATCGTACTACTCATACTACTCGTCGCGCTACTCTACATCATTCGTAGCGTGTGGCGACTGATCCGCCGCCCCCGAGGAGCCGCAGGCTGCGCAGGTTGCTCCGCTTGCCACCATAGCAAGGTCGCTACGCCAAAGAAGTCGAGAGACTAGCAATGCGCGACCCGACTTGCGGACGCCCTTGACGTGTAGCCCTTTGTAGGGACGCACGATCTGTGCGTCCGTTGTATCAAAGGCTACAGCATCGTGATTTTAACGGGGACGGACGCCCTCTCGCTAGACACTATCCGTGCGTCCCTACAAAGGGTTACACGTCTCTAAATTCTAGCCTCTAACCTCTACTTCCGCGAGGAAATACCGATTATGTCAAAAGAAATACTGACTTTGTCAAGTGTAGCGACTTGAGATAAGCTACTATTTATGTACATTTGCATTGCGTTTTAGAATGCCGATATGGGATGCATCAACTACATAGATCGGGCTAAACAACTAATTAATAGCTTGTTTTCCCCCCCCCCCCACCACACACAGGGACAAATGCTGTGTGTGGGGGGGTGCATTCTCTATAGGTGCATATCTAGGAGACTGGCTCTTTATACACAGTGATAGTGTCCAGCGAGTCTCCTCTTGGACCTGGGTTTAAACTTATTGAGACGAGATGCCTCTAACAGAAACGGAAGTCGCATATACTAAGACATCAAGAGTACAATAATATATTCATCAAACAATACTATGAACAGAACAGTAAGAACACTGCTAGGCCTTCTAACGATCGGCCTAGTCGCTCTGACCTCTTGTAAAAAGGAGAATCAAGAGCCCAAGCAGAACGAAGGCACGACCTACGTAAGCGTAGCGATCAACCTACAGTCTAGCCTGCGCGCTGGTACAGGCGATACTGATGAAGAGTTTAACCTTAAGGGTACTTGGAATGGCAAGGATGCCATCGAGACTATTGCCGTCTATGTCGTCGGCGATGGCGAGGTCTCTTATGGTCAATACACGATGGCTGACTTTGATGTTGTCAAGGCTACGGATGATACCAACATCACCATCAAGCCTAAGAATGCTATCCTTACCAAGCCAGGCACAAAGAAGGTTTATGCCCTCATCAATGCGCCTGAGGAGATAACAAAAATGCTTGAGAAGTCTATGCCCGTTCATTTCAACGAAGCTTATGCCAAGGCTGTTGAGAATATGACGACTGCTCAGGTGGCTCGTGCAAACGCAGCGAAGGAGGATCTTATTATGATGTCCAACGCTGCTGAGTGCAAGATTGATGTCGAGGATGGTGTCTCCAAGGAGGACGCTAAACAAGGCCCTAAGAACCTCGCAAAGGTGAATGTCAAGCGAGTTGTAGCTCGTGTGATCCTAACGACAACTCAGCCTAGCTATGAGATCAAGCTCGAGGATGGTACTGTGCTAGGTAAAATCGAAAACATCACCTATGCTGTAGCTCAGGGTGAGAAGGCTTTTTACATTAGCCAGCAGAAGGACAAGGCTGGTAGCATCATCACTCCTGGATATAGCTTCCTCCCAGCTGTTAATCCTGCTGATAAGAGCAAGCTAACCAACTATGCAGAGCAAGAAAAGACTTACGACTATAGCGACCTACGTGCGACTGTCACGACTCCTCGTCCAGCACTTGTAGCTGAAAGTCTTACTAAGGCTCTAGAGATCGGTAAGAAGAGCCTCGAGAGCAGTGCTTTCATCTTTGAGGCTAGCCACAAGTTTGGTGAGACTGGACAGACGATTGCTGACTACTCAGGAGACTTCCGCCGTGGTAACACCCCTTATGTCTTGGTTCGTACGAAGTTTACGCCTAATGACAATATGTTCTACAACGACTACCAGAAAGGACTGTTCCAAAAGGCAGGTCATAATGGCACCTTCTACAGAGGCGAGGATGGTCTCTTCTACGTTGATATAAGGACTAAAGATAAACCGGGTAAAGTTCAAGCCAGAAATGTCCCCAAGCAAAAGTACACCAAGTTTGAGGCGGGCAAGGTACTCTATCATGTCTTTGTCAATCCCGATGATGTCCTTAAGACGCTAGATGCTCCTGCTTATCGTAACAACATCTACCACATCAGTGTCACGGGCTTTAAGACGCTTGGTCTCAACTGGAACCCGCTCTACCCAGAGGATCCAGATACTCCTGATCAGAAGAACCCCGATCCTAAGCCAAAGGATGATCCCAATACACCTCCTTATGTACCAGGGGACTTCAATACTCCTAAGGAGACCTATCTAGCGGTAGAGGTTAATGTCATTCCTTGGAATGTACATAGCTACGATATAGAACTAGGTCTTTAATGAGAAAATACTGTCTTACAAGTATGGACGCACGGACTGTGCGCCCATACTTGACAGACGAGTAACCCTTTGTAGGGACGCACGATCTGTGCGTCCGTTGTATCAAAGCGAGACGAGTCACCCTTTGTAGGGACGCCCTCTCGCTAGACGCTCCCGAGCGTCCCTACACATCGTTACACGTCTTCCCCCCCCCCTCCTCCCCATTTTCATTACCCTTACGATCTTTCACTTAACCGACACCCCTGATCTCTCAATCACTGCTACATCTTATGAAGCGACACACTATATATAGTATACTCCTGCTGCCTCTCCTCTTCTTATCACTCGTCAGCTGTGATAAGTACATATATGATCGAGGCGAGTGCCCCACGATACTGGTCTTTACACCCTATATGCAGACACCCTGTATGTCTGACTCAGCTTACATAGGCAAGGCTGCAGCGCTACACTTAGTCGTTAGTGACCCTACATCTGGAGAGATCATCGCCTATAAACATCTAGAGTCAGTCAATCTGACTGCCACCTCCACGATAGAGGTGCCCGTACCGAACAAGCACGGTGATACTTATCGCTACTCCCTTTGGGTCGGAGCCACTCCCCAGCACTATATGGTGAGTGACCTGGCTTCCCCCACTCGTCCCAAGCTTGCTGATTCTCGCTTGGCACTCCGGCTCAACGAGCAAGACCGACACATGGGACTACTTCTCGAGCCACTCTACTTTACCACGGGTACCGTAGACTGTCCAGTACCACCAGAGGGGTCGAGCATCAGAGTGCCCATTGCGCCAAACTTAACGCGCTATAGCAACGACTTTGACATAAGCCTTACCGAGCTACCCAGCAAGGTGATCTATCCGCTCCATATAGAGATCGAGGATAACAACGCTGCTTACGACTTCATGG
>CAMPUN010000120.1 GCA_946997275.1 uncultured Porphyromonas sp. | reverse complement strand
CAACCGACTGGCTGGGCTACTTGATGGGGCTCATCTCCTCCGCTACCTTTGGACTGATACCACTGCTGAGCATACCCGTGCTGACGCAGGGCGTGGCTGAGGGAACGGTGCTCATGTACCGCTTTCTCATCGCAGCGCTCATCGTTGGTAGCATTGTCGTGATACGTAGAGAGTCTCTGCGGGTATCGTTGCGGAGCTTCTTGATCCTGCTCGCCTTGTCGGTCTTGTACTTCTTCTCCTCCTTTCTGCTCATCGAGGGGTATCAGCACATGCCGTCGGGTGTCGCTACGGTGCTACACTTCAGCTACCCAACATTTGTCGTGCTACTCATGTTTCTCGTCTTTCGTCAGCGGATCAACGTACTACAAGGGTTAGCCGTCCTCTTAGCTTTAAGTGGCGTGTCACTCATCTCAGGCTTCTTTGAGTCAGACGTGACCTCTATCCCGCTCAGACCGTTGCTCACGGTGCTCTTCTCGGGCTTTTGCTACGCTACCTACATCGTCATCCTGCGGCACGCTCGCCTAGAGCCGATGAGTAGCTTCAAGCTAACCACCTACGTGATGGGACTCTCGGCCATCCTCTTTGCGCTCTTTTGCAAAGCTACAGGTGCCAGCCTCATTCTGGACAATGAGACACAATGGATCTATACCGCCCTGCTGGCACTCATCCCGACTGTCTGTGCTAACATCACACTCGTCTGGGCAGTGAATCGAATAGGTTCCACACCGACCGCCATCATGGGAGCACTAGAGCCACTCACCGCCGTAGTCGTGGGCGCCTTCGCTCTAGACGAGGAACTCTCTCTAGGTCAAGGGATCGGCATTGGCGTCGTCCTAATGGCCGTCCTGCTACTCGTCGTGTCGCCACTTCTGATGCGCCGACTCAAGCGGGTCTAGCTAAAGTTGCTGCGCCAAGGCACGCGACAGATAAAACCTGTTCGTCTCCGAGACATAGACCACAGGCGTCGGGAGCTCTCGCTCCACCCCGTCGACCCAAGCTCTGCGCTGGTAGGCACGTAGTTCGATCTGGTGTCCCTGGTAGTGGATCGTGATCCGCTTCTCCTCGGGCTGGTCACCCGTCATCTCGTACTGACCTTGGGGAAAGAGCTCGTCGTGTGGCGCATAGTACTCCTCCGACAGCTCCAGCATCGTCTGCTTTAGCCCCAGCTGCGTACGCATATAGTTGTGCAGGTCAATGTTCGTCACGCAACCTCTGATCGGTGTCAACCGTTGAGGCGTATAGCTAGCGAGAAAGACCTCTTCGCCAGTATGCCCATGCGTCGTAAAGCCAATGAGCAGGTGTCGCTTCATCCAGTCCACAAAGTACTCCTTCAGACGATACTTCTGGCTCCAGCCAAGCTCCTTATACTTAGCCTTGCGCTGCTCAGCCGATAGCGTCGAGCAGGCGTAGTCCTCCACCGCATTGATCTCTGCCAGCTCCTCCTCTGAGGGACGTATACTGGTCCATAGGTAGAGACTATCGGCTAGGAGTGAGAGTGCCGTCTGACTCGTCTTGCGACCCAGCTCCACCGAACTATAGCGAAAGCGTGTCAGTGGCATGATCAGCTCATCCAGCGTCAGACGCGCATAGCCCTTGTCCACACGGCCGATGCTCATACCACTATTGCCATGGTCAGCCGTCACGAGGACGATCGTATTCCCGTCCCGCTGCGCATAGTCCAGCGCCACAGCTACCGCCTTGTCAAAAGCTAGAAACTCCGTAGCCATCGCCACGGGGTCGTTGGCATGAGCCGCCCAGTCCACCTTGCTTCCCTCGACCATTAGGACAAAGCCGTTAGCGTTCTCCAGATTACGTATTGCTGTCTCCGTCATCTCCGCCAGCGAAGGGTAGCGCAGCGTATCCCCGAGCGAGCGACGATCCAAGTCGTACGGCATATCCATCTTGTCAAAGAGCGCCCACATACCGCCTCCACGATGCGTCCGCATAGCTGCGAGATCATCGAGGTAGAGTGCTATACCCTGACGGTTCAGTCGCTCCTTGAGTTCGCTCGTCATCAGCGAGGTACCACCGCCCAGTAGGATGTCTATCCCGTTGTCCACCATCTGCGGAACGATGCTCTTGTAGAGCTTGCGCGAAGGCGTGTGAGCGGTACAATCAGCTGGCGTAGCGTGGGGAAATTCGCACGTACAGACCAGACCAATACGCTTGCCTTGCGTTTGCTTGGCAGCCTCCATAAGGGTCACCACAGGACGATAAGCCCACGAGGAGTCCAGCGGTACGAGGTCATTGTGTGGCTCACTGTACGGATAGGTTGCGATGAAGCCATCGATCGAGGGCACGCCCGTCATATAGCAAGAGGTCGTCGGTGCCGAGTCCCCGATAGGCGCATTGGAGCAGTAGGTGATGACGCTTCCCGAGAGATAAGGGTCGAGCGATAGGTGCTGCGCCTGAGGATTGAGCGCTCTCTGATACCAGCGAGCCAGCGAAACTGCCGGTAGCGAAGTCCCGTCCGAGATGAGGAGGATCACATTCTTGGCGGGGCGCTCTGGTAGTGGATATTCCTTCTGCTGCGCTACCAGTGAGAGCGTGGGGAGGAGCAGCAGTAAGATACGCAAGATGCTTTTCATAAAGGTTGTATTTAAGGTGTTGTTAGGTTGTCTGTTGGTAATGCTTCGTACATCAAGGTGAGCCCGATGAAGTCCTCCACCGAGAGGCGCTCCGCACGGAGCGTAAAGATGTCGTGGTCAGCATAGGGAAACTCTTTGCCAAAGAGCGATTGCAATGCATTGCGTAGCATCTTCCGTCGCTGTCCGAAGGCCGTTTTGACCACCCGCTTGAAGTTGGCCTCATCGCAGGGGAGCGACGTGCGTCCATTCCGTCGAGCGATCATCACGCCCCCGTCCACCTTGGGCGGTGGGTTGAAGTCCCGCTTTGAGACCTTAAAGAGGTAGTCGCAGTCGTACCAGCACTGGAGCAAGACGCTCAGGATACCGTAGTCACGACCGCCAGGCGAAGCGCAGAGTCGCTGCGCCACCTCATGCTGTAGCATACCCGCCACGGCTGGGATGCGCTCACGCAGCTCTAGGATACGGAAGAAGATCTGCGAAGAGATGTTGTACGGATAGTTGCCGATCACCACAAAAGGCGTGTCCGCTCGTCCAGGGATCAGCTCCTCAGCGGGTAGCTTGAGGAAGTCACCCTCGATGATCCGCTCCTCCTGGCTTAGCTGTGGAAAGTGCTGGTGCAGATACTCAATACTCTCATGATCTATGTCGATCACCTGCAGGTCGTGCCCCGCCTCTAGGAGTGGTTGCGTCAAGACGCCCATACCCGGTCCCACCTCTAGGATCGGCGTGCCGATGTAGTCCGCGACCGAGTCGGCAATGCGCTGCGCTGCACCGAGATCCGTGAGAAAGTGCTGCCCCAGATATTTCTTCGCTCGTACAGATTCCATAGTTCTTTCGCTCGTTGTCGTGCCAAAAGTACAACATTTCCGTCAAGGGAGAGGGGAGACCTTAGAAATTAGAGGTTAGAGATTAGATGTTAGAGAGTAGAAGGCGACACATCTTTCGAGCGTGCTATTGATATTCAACCTATAGCCCCCATCACTATTGTATAAGTCCAAGTGATTACATACCTTTGCGTATGAAGAATGTAGGTTGAGCCAGGGGGAGATTTTGCCTTCTGCTGAGATCAACGAACCATCTTAAATCAAAATAGAAGTATGAAGCTGTACTACATCGTCCACAATGGACAAGAGTTAGGACCCTACACGCTTGAGGAGTTGTCCGCCCGAGGTATTGCTCCTCAGACGATGATACGCGTCGATGGCATGAGCGATGCTTGTCCTGCTCAGACACTGGATGAGTTACGTCCCCTCTTTGGGTACCAAGCACCTGGCCCCAATCCCTACGCAGGAGCTCCCGCTTATGGCGCTGGCGCCCCGATGGGTAGCTCTATGCAATCACAAAACCGCCCCAAGATGCCACCCGACAATCTGGTGTGGAGCGTTCTCTGCGTTCTTTTCTTCTTCCCGCTAGGGATCATACCGCTTATCTACTCGATACAAGTTTCCACACTCTATGATAGAGGAGACTATGAGGGCGCTGAGAGTGCAAGTCGCAAGTCGCTCCAGTGGGCTAAGGGACTGGCCATTGCAGCCGCCGTGTGCGTAGGCATTACCATAGCCATCTGCATTATCATAGCTGTTATAGCCGCATCAGCTGTCTCGGCAGCTTTGTAGACTCTCCAACAGGAGAGCTTGAGACTAATAGCTAGTCGCTCAAAGCTGGTCGGCTTCAACTAGCTAGCAAGCTGCCTTCAGGTATCCACGTGAGAAATTGGATGTTTCTCACGTGGATAATTTTTGTCGCTCAGTGAGGAGCGGACAAATAGTTCGGACTTATGAGTGGGTTCTTCCGAAGTTTCATTTGGTTCTTCCGAAGTTTTATTTCGGCCCTCCGTGGGGGATATTTGTTTTCCACCGAGCTATTGGCGATTTCCTCCGAGGGAATTTGAAACCATCCGCTCAGGAGCGTTATTTCCCCAAGGAGTATTGCTAAGGCTGTTAATAAGTATTCGCTACAACTCGCTCGTTACCAGCTAAAAGTAGCGAGTACTCTTTCATCGTTTCCACATTTGGCCGCGTTTCGTTTCTATGTTTGGCTGCGTTTCGTTTTCACGTTTGGCCGTATTCCGTTTCCACTTTTGGCGTTTTTTCTGTTTGATGCGAATGACAGGCTGACGACTTTTATCAAGCAGACACGATTACCTTACGGCTTCAACGTGCCTATGGGGACGACGACCACATCTCTCTCTTTCATTCTGTAGGCATAGTTGCCAGTGGCGGTCAGAACCATTTTGAAGGCTGGGGCTTTCATCTTCGTTGTGTCGATTTTCTCGGCTAGCTTACAGAGACTCTCCGCTCCCTCGTTGATGAGCGTCTCCCCTCCGAGCT
>CAMPUN010000119.1 GCA_946997275.1 uncultured Porphyromonas sp. | reverse complement strand
GTTTTGACGGGGACGGACGCACAGATCGTGCGTCCCTACAGGATTCCGTCACGGTGCATCCGTCCAGGATTCAGTCATAGTGGGGCGACGTCTCCCCTCTAATCTCTAAATTCACTATCTTTGTGGAGGCGAGGCGTGGTTTTGCCCTCGGCCCTCTGTACAGCTTACGCTCAGTCTCATGAATCACACACCCGACACTCCTCATAGTCCCTCGGCAGGGACACGTATGTATGTGCCACTGCACGTTCACTCGCACTACTCGATACTTGATGGCATGGCGCCTGTCGAGAAGCTTGTCGACAAGGCGGTCGCCTGTGGTATGCCTGGCATTGCGCTCACGGATCATGGCGCTATGTATGGTATTAAGAACTTTACCAACTATGCGAACGATAAGGTCAACGGCGATAAGCTCGCCCAGATCAAGTCGCTCGGCAAGCAGATCAAAGAGCTGGAAGCTGATGCGGCCAACGGTGAGGAGGTGGCTCGCCTTCAGGAGGAGGTTCAGACGATCAAGCGGAGTCTCTTCAAGGCGATCATCGGGTGCGAGGTCTATGTGGCGCGCCGTTCGCTGGAGCTGAAGGACAAGGATGCTAAGGATCCTGACAACCCGACCCGCAGCATTGACCGCAGTGGCTATCACCTGATCCTCCTGGCTAAAAACCTGCAGGGTTACCGCAACCTTATTAAGATGGTCTCCATAGCGTGGGAGCATGGCGAGTACTACAAGCCACGTATTGACAAGAAGCTCCTGGCTGAGCATCACGAGGGGATCATCGCCTCGAGCGCTTGCCTCGGCGGGGAGATAGCGCAGCATATCCTGCACGGACGTCTGGAGGAGGCGCGCGAGACGGCGCGATGGTATCAGGAGACCTTCGGCGAGGACTACTATCTAGAGATCATGCTTCACCCGAACAGCGACCCTCTAGGTGGTCAAGAGACTTATCAGAAGCAACAGCTGGTGGCTCAGGAGGTGCTCAAGATAGGTCAGGAGCTGGACATCAAGGTGATCGCTACGAATGATACCCACTTCCTCAACGAGGAGGATGCCGAGGCACACGATCACCTGATCTGTATGACGACCAATTCGCCGATCTCCGATCCGAACCGCATGCGCTACACCAAGCAAGAGTGGCTCAAGTCTCCCGAGGAGATGACGGCACTCTTTGCTGACTACCCCGATGTGCTGGAGAACACGCTCGAGGTGTGCAATAAGGTGGAGTACTACAGCATCGACCACGCTCCGCTGATGCCTCACTTTGAGTTGCCCGAAGGCTTTGCCAGTGAAGATGATTACCTGCGTCACCTCACCTACGAGGGTGCCAAGAAGCGTTACGGTGATCCTGTCCCGTCGGAGGTGCAGGAGCGCATCGATATGGAGCTGGGGGTGATACAGAACATGGGCTTCCCCGGTTACTTCCTCGTTGTGCAGGACTTCATCGCAGCGGCCCGAAAGCTGGGCGTACGTGTAGGCCCCGGGCGTGGATCGGCAGCAGGCTCGGCAGTCGCTTACTGCCTATCGATCACGCAGATCGAGCCGATCAAGTACGGTTTGCTCTTCGAGCGTTTCCTCAATCCTGACCGTATATCGATGCCGGATATAGACATTGACTTCGATGATAAGAACCGCTGGCGTGTCCTCGACTGGGTAACCAATAAGTATGGCCGTGATCACGTCTCCAACATCATCACGCTCACGACGATGGCGACCAAGGGTGCGATCAAAGGGGTGGCGCGTGTCGAGGAGCTACCGCTAGACCAAGCTAACAAGCTCTGCAAGCTGATCCCCGACAGACCGCCCGAAGGGGTTAAGCATCTGAACCTTGAGTGGATGGTGCAGAACAATCAAGAGTTTCGCGAAGCGTCTGTCAGTCAGAACGAGCAGCTCGCCAATACGATCCGCTATGCCCGCCAACTGGAGGGTACCGCCAGTACTACGGGTGTGCATGCCTGTGGCGTCATCATCAGTGGCCCGCCCGTCAGCGATGTCGTGCCGCTCTCGACCGCCATCGACCCAGATACCAACGAGCGCAAGCTGGTGGCGCAGTATGAGGGTAAGGTGATCGAGCCGACGGGACTGATCAAGATGGACTTCCTCGGTCTGCAGACGCTCAGCATCATCAACGATGCCCTGGAAAACATTAAGGTGTCCTATGGCATTGACCTAGACATTGACACGATCCCTGTCGACGATCCCAAGACCTTCGAGCTCTACTCGCGGGGCGACACGGTCGGTACCTTTCAGTTTGAGAGTGCCGGCATGCGCAAGTACCTACAGCAGCTCGAGCCGACCGAGTTTAAGGACTTAGTAGCTATGAATGCGCTCTACCGTCCCGGGCCTATGGACAATATCCCGACCTTTATCGAGCGCAAGCATGGTCGTCAGGAGATCTCCTATGATCTGCCCGAGATGGAGCCTTACCTCAAGGACACTTACGGGATCACCGTCTATCAGGAGCAGGTGATGATCCTCTCTCGTGTGCTAGGCGACTTCACACGAGGCGACAGCGATAGCCTGCGTAAGGCGATGGGTAAGAAGAAGGAAAAAGAGATGGCGAAGTACCGCATCAAGTTTGTCGAGAACGGTGTCGCCAAGGGTCATCCCCGTGAGACGCTCGAGCGTATCTATGACGGGTGGCAGAAGTTTGCGAGCTACGCTTTCAACAAGAGTCACTCCGTCTGCTACGCCTGGGTGGCCTACCAGACCGCTTACCTGAAGGCGCACTACCCCGCCCAGTTTATGGCAGCGCTGCTGACCTGCAACCAGAACAAGTCGGACAAGCTCTCTAAATACCTCGAGGAGGTGCAGCACATGGGACTGGAGGTCAAGGGACCAGACGTCAACGAGAGCTTTACCGCCTTCTCGGCCAATAAGGAGGGGGTCATACGCTTTGGTCTCGGCGGTATCTCCCATGTGGGTCTATCGGTGGCTGAGGCTATCATCGAGGAGCGCAAGGAGCATGGTCCCTATCAAGATGTATACGACTTCTTCCAGCGCACCGACCTGACGAACTGCTCACGGCGAGCACTCGAGGCGCTCATCCTGTCGGGTGCTTTCGACAGCTTTGGCATCGATCGGGAGGTTTACTTTGCCCCGATCGCTAAGAGTGGTGTGAGCAGCCTCTCCTATGGCAAGGACGAGACCTTCCTGACGGCGCTCATGCAGTATGGTAAAATCCTCGAGAGCGAGCGTACGCAGGTGCAGGCGTCGCTCTTTGGCGATAGCGACCCGAGTGTCAAGCTTCCCAAGCCCCTACCCCCCAAGGATGTGGAGCCGTGGAGCAATCTGGAGCGCCTGACCAAGGAGCAGACTTATATAGGTATGTACCTGAGCGCCCACCCGCTAGACCCCTACGCCTTCGCCATCGAGTACCTCTGCAACTGCCCCGCCTCCGATCTAGCTCAGTATGCAGAGCTAGGGCTCACGCAGCTGACCAGCGCTGGTCTGGTCACGAAGGTGCGTCAAGGCATTAGCAAGAAGAACGAACCGTACGCGATCATTCAGATCGAAGATGCCTCGGGCTCTGGCGAGATCCCGCTCTTTGGCAAGGATTACGTGAATTTCGGTAACTTTGCGCAGGAAGGGCTAGCCATCTTAGTGAAGATGAGCGTCACGCCGAGCCGATTTGATCCCAGTCGTCTCTACCGCACAGTGCAGAGCATGCAGCTTCTCTCGGACATCACGGAGGATGCTTTCAGAGTCATTCAGCTAACGATCGACCTGAGTCAAGGCGAGGATGCCACGCCGAGTGACTCCTACGAGGAGGGTGCCGACGGTGAGGAGGAGATACTGGATCGCCCCAACACGCTGGAGGGTGCCATCGAGCTGGGCAACGCTATCAAGGATCACCCTGGTAAGACGGAGCTAGAGATTACTTTCTGCTCCTCCATGGTCCCCTACACGACGACGATGTATGCGCCTAGCATAGAGCCAGGCAAGTGGCTCCTAGAGATCGTCAAGAAGTACCAGATCCAGTGTGCCGTGCAAGCGGCTAAGTGATAGCCTACACCTATTATATATAGAAGACATTTCATACTAACCTAAAATACACAAGAACTATGGCAATGGAAATAACAGATGCGAATATAGCTGGCCTCATGGCTGAGGGCAAGCCGATGATCCTCGACTTCTGGGCTACCTGGTGTGGTCCCTGTCAGATGGTCGGTCCGATGATTGACGAGCTCGCTGAGGAGTTCAACGGCAAGATCATCGTTGGCAAGGTCAACGTGGACGAAAACAGCGACCTGCCCAGCCAGTACGGCATACGCAATATCCCGACAATCCTCTTCTTCAAGGGAGGTGAGCTGGTAAGCAAGCTCGTCGGCGCTCAGAGCAAGGCTAAGCTACAAGAGGAGGCTCAGAAGCTACTCGACTAGTCGGTGCGACGGACGCACGGGACGTGTCCAGTGGAATGGCGTCCGTTGTCGAACCAGCCGACGTGTAACCCACTGTAGGGACGCACGATCTGTGCGTCCGTTGTGTCAAAGGTTACGACGTCCGTTGTATTAAAGCGAGACGAGTAGCCCGTTGTAGGGACGCACGATCTGTGCGTCCGTTGTGTCAAAGGTTACAGCATCCGAGGTTTTAACGGGAACGGACGCACAGACCGTGCGTCCCTACAACCGTTACACGTCGGCTGGTTCGGGAACGGACGCACAGATCGTGCGTCCCTACAACCGTTACACGTCAAAGTCATTACACGTCAGAGTCATTACACGTATCATTTTGCGGGGCGATTAAACCTTACGGAAAGTGTATGCTCTAAAGAAACTGAGTAAGTCGCACGACGTGGGCGACTCGAAAGTGATATAGAACTATCGCGTGGTGACACGCACTGTGCCTGCCTTTGGATTTAAGCTTTTTACAGAGGCGTTACGGGCACCAGAAAGAAGGCACAAATGTTTTTATCGATATGGTTGTTCCCCTGT
>CAMPUN010000118.1 GCA_946997275.1 uncultured Porphyromonas sp. | reverse complement strand
AGCTTCTATGCGGTTGAGTAAATCGTTCATATAGGTCTGCTAAGTGATGTAAGGGGTGGGTCAAAGGCTATCGCTCTACCGTGCCAAAGGGCGTAACAAGTGTCAGGCGATTCTGGTCAGCCGACTCGACACGGCCGATGACCTGCGCGTCAATGTTGAAGTGTCGTGCCACGGCAATGGCTTCCTCGGCCTGCTCTGCGGGCAAGTAAGCCTCTAGGCGGTGCCCCATGTTGAAGACTTGGTACAGCTCCGTAGCGTCGGCGCCACTCTCCTCGGCAATCATCTGGAAAAGCGGCGGGACGGGGAGCAGATTGTCCTTGATAATGTGCTTGTTCGTGACGAAGTTCATCACCTTCGTCTGAGCGCCTCCGGTACAGTGGATCAGTCCATGTATGGCGGGGCGCATTTCTTCAAGCAGCTTCGCCACAAGCGGAGCGTAAGTGCGGGTCGGGGAGAGGATCAGTTCACCGACCGTCAGCCCTGTCCCTGGCACCTCTGCGAGTAGCTCACGGCTCCCGCTGTAGACCAAGTCGTCAGGCACGGCTGGATCGTAGCTCTCGGGGAACTTCTCGGCCAATGCGTGCGAGAGTATATCGTGTCTTGCGGAGGTTAGTCCGTTGCTCCCCATACCGCCATTGTAACGCGCCTCGTAAGTCGCCTGACCATAGGAGGCGAAGCCGACGATCACGTCTCCGTCGGCGATGTGTGCGTTGTCTATAATGTCGCTCCGATGCATACGACAGGTCACCGTGCTGTCCACGATGATCGTACGAACCAGGTCGCCCACGTCAGCCGTCTCACCTCCCGTAAGGTAGATCTCTACGCCCAGATCGCGCATCTGCGCTAGTATTTCCTCGGTCCCATTGATGACCGCGCCGATCACTTCGCCAGGGATGAGCTGCTTGTTGCGTCCGATGGTTGAGGAGAGGAGCATCCCCGAGGTCGCCCCCACGCAGAGGAGGTCGTCGAGGTTCATCACGATCGCATCCTGCGCGATGCCTCGCCACACGGATAGGTCGCCCGTCTCTCGCCAGTAGATATAGGCTAGCGAAGACTTCGTGCCAGCCCCATCGGCGTGCATGATATTGCAATAGTCAGGATCACCACCCAGTATGTCAGGTAGGATCTTGCAAAAGGCTTGCGGGTAGAGCCCCTTGTCTATATGGGCAATGGCATTGTGTACATCTTCTTTTGCGGCAGAAACGCCTCGGCGCATGTATCGGTTCATAGAGACCTTAGAAGTTAGAGATTAGACTTTAGAAATTAGAGATTAGAGATTAGCGAAGTCTGAGCACGTCGCCCTCCTCGGGTGCGTAGTCATAGTCTAGATGGTTCATACGGTATAGTCGATCGAGGCGTATGCCGTAGCGCTGCGAGATGTCGTGCATCGACTCGCCCACCTGCACCACATGGTCGGGATAGTCAGGTGTGGCACGCTTGTTCTTACGCTCTAGGTAGATCACGTCACCAGCCTTAATGGGGAAGTCCACCGGCATATCGTTGTAGTCGGCCAGGCGCTTGAGGCTTATGCCCATCTCGCGAGCGATCGACTCGAGCGAGTCCCCTTCGTTTGCCAATATATATAGGAGTCCATAGCTAAAGTAACCCTCGTGCGTCAGCTTCATCTCCGGATCCTTTTCAGAAGGCGTATAAGTCGGTGCGGGACGGCCCGACATCCAGCGCGGGTAGCGCCCACGATCCAGCTCGTATAGCTCATACTGCTCGATCACCTTGATGAGCATGTTGGCGTAACCCTTGTTCGTCGCATAGCCACACTGCTGCAGTCCCCTAGCCCACGCCTCATAGTCCGTGATCTGGTAAGTGTATAGCACCTTGTAGCGAGGCTGCTTGAGGAAGTTCGAGTGATCCTCGTAGGAGTCACCCGCAGAGCGGTACTTGCGAAAGCACTCCCCCTTGAGATCATCGTCGGCATAGATACGCTGCCCCTGCCAAGCGCGGTGACACTTGATGCCGAAGTGATTATTGCCATCGCGTGCCAGAAGACTAGAGCCAGCGCCCGTCTCGATCAGCCCCTGCGCCATCGTGATGCTCGCAGGGATCTTGTGACGCTTCATCTGGCGAATGCACTCATCGGCATAGGTACGTATATAGGTCTGATAGTTAGCATTCATCCGTGACTGCCCCCACGCTGTGGCGCAGAGCAAGAGCAGACAGGCTATCGAGATCAGAGACCGTGACAGATCGGTGAAGAGCTTCATAGGGCTTTAGGCGTTAATCTATTAGGTGTGTAGCTAGGTACCAAGCACTCCCCCACAGAGTGAGAGGAGCTACCTGAACTACAAAGGTACTAAATAGATCTGTAGTCACTAGCCTCGGCATCGACGCAACGCTTAATCGGCTAGTCGTCACGTATGTAAGAATTTTTGTACCTTTGCGCCATTGTACAGAGTAACTATACATACAGTTTTACCTATTAAATCACCACAACTTACTAAATGAGTAACAATCCAACGGATCGTATCCAGCCACTCGCAGACTTCGACTGGTCTGGCTACGCACAGGACACAGACATCTCTCCGGAGATGCGCAAAGAGCGCGAGGCGATTTATGACAAGACCCTCACGACCATCAAAGAGAACGAGGTCGTCATGGGCAAAGTTATGTCTATCAGCAAGCGCGAGGTACTAGTCAACATCGGCTACAAGAGTGCAGGTATCATCTCTGCCAACGAGTTTAACTACAACAAGGACCTCAAGGTCGGAGACGAGGTAGAGGTACTTGTCGAGAGCAAGGAGGATCGTCATGGTCAGCTACAGCTCTCACACCGCAAGGCGCGTGCTGCTCGTGCTTGGGAGAAGATCGCTGCTGCTCAGGAAAACGACGAGGTCATCCTCGGCTACATCAAGAGCCGTGTCAATGGTGGTATGATCGTCGATGTCTTCGGCATCGAGGCATTCCTCCCAGGATCTCAGATCGACGTACGTCCTATCAAGGACTACGACGCTTTTGTCGATAAGACGATGGAGTTCAAGATCGTCAAGGTCAACCCCGAGTACCGCAACGTAGTCGTATCGCACAAGGTCCTCATCGAGGCAGAGCTCGAGCAGCAAAAGAAGGAGATCATCTCCAAGCTCGAGAAGGGTCAAGTCCTCGAGGGTGTCGTCAAGGGTATCACCTCTTATGGTGCCTTCGTCGACCTCGGTGGCGTAGACGGTCTGATACATATTACCGACCTCTCTTGGGGTCGTATCGGAGATCCCTCTGAGGTGGTCTCTATCGATGAGAAGATCAACGTGGTCATCCTTGACTTTGATGAGGAGAAGACACGTATCGCTCTCGGTCTCAAGCAGCTCATGCCTCACCCATGGGATGCACTCGATCCTAACCTTAAGGAGGGAGACATCGTCCATGGTCGTGTCGTCGTCATCACTGACTACGGCGCATTCGTAGAGGTGATCCCAGGTGTCGAGGGTCTGATTCACGTCAGCGAGATGTCCTGGACGCAGCACCTACGCAGTGCTCAGGAGTTCCTCACAGTAGGTCAGGAGGTAGACGCAGTCGTCCTCATGCTCGACCGCGAGGATCGCAAGATGAGCCTAGGTCTCAAGCAGCTCAAGCCCGATCCATGGGAGACCATCGAGCAGCGCTTCCCCGTTGGGTCCAACCACGAGGCTCGCGTACGCAACTTCACCAACTACGGTGTCTTCGTTGAGCTAGACGAGGGTATCGACGGTCTGATCCACATCAGCGACCTCTCTTGGACTCGCAAGGTCAAGCACCCCAACGAGTTCGTCAAGGTTGGTCAGATGATCGAGGTACAGGTCCTCGAGATCGACAAGGAGAACCGTCGTCTCAGCCTCGGTCACAAGCAGGTGACAGAGAATCCTTGGGACGAGTTCGCTAAGGAGTTCACCATCGGCTCTATCCACGAGGGTACAGTCGTTCGTATGAATGAGAAGGGCGCCACCATCGCGCTACCTTACGGTGTCGAGGCATTTGCCACACCTAAGCACCTCATCAAGGAGGACGGCACGAGCGTCGCTGTAGACGAGAAGCTTCCCTTCAAGATCCTAGACTTCAACCCTGAGATGCAGCGCATCATCGTCTCTCACAGCCGTATCCACGAGGATGCTGAGCGTGCAGAGCGTCGTCAGGCTGCTAGCGAGGAGCGCAACCAGCAGGTACGCGATGCTGCAGCTGTCGCAGCTACACAGCAGAGCGTAGAGCGTGCTACTCTCGGAGACCTGGACGAGCTAGCAGCTCTCAAGGAGCGTCTAGAGAGCGCTGAGTAACAAATAGTGGAAGTCTCGGAGCGGTGCCCAGCACCCTCTGAGACTAACCATAGCAAATAGTAAGAGAGGTGACGTCCCATCGGGAGGTCACCTCTCTTTTTGTCATTTATCGCCCTATTGCTGTGCCAACCCGAAAGCTCCTCACCGAGGAAATCCCCAACAGCTCCGTGGGAAACGAAAATCCTCCACCGAGGCAATAGTGTCCTAAACGTTTTGCAGGGTAAGGAGAAAAGGGTAGGTTTGTAATTGAAACAAAGCACAGCTAGTAAAAGCTGTCACAAACCACCCTTTTCAATGGCAAATATAACACTATTCGCACAAGTAATCCGACTCATACCTCGAGAAATCATCCAACGATTAGTCAAGAAGCATGACACAGACAAGCATGCAAAGGGCTTTAACTCGTGGAGCCATTTGGTGACTATGATCTTCAGCCAATTCTCGGGTAGCGTGTCGCTACGTCAAATCTCAGAGGGGCTACAATCTGCCACGGGCAATCTCAATCATCTAGGTCTATCACGAGCTCCCTCCAAATCCAACATCAGTTACCAAAACGCCAATAGGAATTCCGAATTCTTCCAAGATGTCTTTTATGCCCTCTTCCAATATTTGGGACAGCACAGGGGTTGTTTTCATCGTCAGAGGAAGAGACAACATCCAATTTGAGTCAATAAGGGAGAGAGA
>CAMPUN010000117.1 GCA_946997275.1 uncultured Porphyromonas sp. | reverse complement strand
GAGGGAGGTGGGGCGGGTGAGTCGCTGGTAGCGGGTGGAGGAGCCGTTTTGGCCTACAGTCACGAGAAGCTCCGTGAGCGGGTCGTTGGCTAGTGTGGGAGGAAAGGTTAGCTCCAGCTCAACTTGCTGAAAGCGGGAGTAGTTGCCCTGAGGGGTCGTCGGCACTACTTGCTGAGCGACCTCGGCGAGAGGCTCATAGAGCGCAAAGCTGGTGACGAAGAGAGGCTCCTCTTGCAACTCTTCGCACCAAGCGGTGAGACGATAATTGCCCGAGAGGAGCGGTTGTAGTACGGAGGCTCCTCCGAGGCGTAGCTCGTAGTGACGATAAGCGACGCTCGTGGCTTCGGAAGGGGTGCTTTCGTCCGTCTGCCAGCGCGCTCCGATCCATCCGTCGATGTATTCGCTAAGCGCCATCCGGTCATTGACCTGCCAGTCGGCATCGCACAGCTCCAGCTGATAATGAATGCGATGCGGGACGGGGTTTGTGAGGTCAAAGCTCACCACGATCTCTTCATCGCCACTAGCCAAGCGAGCGATCGGGTAGGGTATAGCGATCGGCTCCCCGTCACGCCACACCTGACACTGTAGAGTCTGCACCTCTGTCGTGTAGATGTGATGCGGGAATATCTCTCCTCCCGAGAGTGAGCCAGCGATGGCTAGGAGGAGCCAGCAAAGCGTCCATAGCTTATTCATCGTCCCAAAGTTACAGATCTTTGGCCGAACGACAAAGAGTCCACGATCATCCTATCGTTATGTGCCTTCACAGAGAGCAAACAAAAAGGAGACAGACACTCGCCGTGAGTATCTGTCTCCTATATTGTCAGTTGGCTAGCTAGAGCGCTAGCGCATACTAACGATTAGTTGCCGTGAGCAGCTTGGATCGCGTCGTACTTAGCGTTGTCGCCCAGTGCGTAGTAGATATTACCGAGTAGGTAGTAAGACGCATCGGGGTTGATGCTGTAAGCCTTCTCGAGGTAGGGAAGCGCCTTGTTGAGTAGTGCAGTGCGCTTCTGCTGAGCAGCTGTTGCACCGCCCTCTTCCTTGTCAGAGAGCTCTACAGCCTCGTTGTAGTAGATACGTCCGATGTTGCAGAGAGACTCGACGTAGTTGGGGTCTATCTCGATAGCTTTGTTAAACCACTTGAGCGCCTCCTGCTCATCGCTCTCCTCGTAGAGCTTGCCCATCACGTCATAGAGCTGTGGGTTCTCAGGATTGAGTTCGATAGCCTGCTTGAGGAAGGTGCGCGCCTCGTCATACTTGTTCTGTACGATGTAGGTGTTGATCAGGTTGACGGAGTAGTATGCCTCCTTGGGGAAGAGCTTGAGACCCTCGCGCATCGTCGTGATGTAGTTGGTCGTGTCGCCCTCCTCGATGTAGGTCTGAGCGAGGATCTGGTAGACCTCGTTCTGACGATAACCAGAGTTCTTAAGCTCCTCACCATACTGGATAGCTAGCTTCTTGTCTCCAGCCTGATAAGCTGTGATGATAGCAAAGAAGTCGACCATGAGCGAGTTGGAGTCTGTCTGAGCGAACTTATCACCCTCGAATAGGGGAGAGCGCTTGATCTCTCTGAATGACTGGAATGCCTTGAGCGCATTCTTGAAGTCCTTCTGCTCCATGTAGTATCCTCCCGCATTGATGTAGTAGAGGAGGTTATCCTTGTATGCGTTAGCAATCTTCTTCTCAAACTTAGGACGTACCTTGCCCTTATCGTTGGGCTGGTGATCGACCTCGTAAGTCTTCGTGTAGTATGCGTGCATATCTAGGAGAGCCTTGTACATGCTAGGCAGGTCTTGTGGCTCGTTCTTGAGGCTCTTTTGGTTTTCGCCTGTGAAGGCACGCTCCTCAATGAGTCCCGCTGTGTACCAAGTCTTGGCATCGTCCTTGGTCTCCGGATTCTCTAGAGCCTGCTGGATCAGGGCGCGGGCTCCAGGATAGTCAGGCTTGCTAGCATCGGATAGACGGTCAGCGCCTCTGACGTTGGAGGTCTGTGCGCATCCGAGTGTCAGTGCACTCATTAGCACGAGTAGCACTAGGGTTACTTTACGTGTTGTCTTCATATTCTAAATCGGTGTTACTAGTTTATTGTCTTACTCTTTAATATAGATGGCTTACGGCTTGAGACTAATCCTCGTTGCTCTCCTCATCTTGTGCAGGGGAGTCGTCAAAGTCATTGAGATCCTCCTCCTGTGGAACAAACTCTGAGGGGTCGTCTAGGTCAGCCTCGTCTACGAGCTCTGGCTCTTCTTCCTCGGCCACTACATTACATATAGATGCGATTTCGTCCGAACGTTTATTGAGGTCGATCATTTTGACCCCCTGAGTAGCACGTCCCATGACACGTATCTGCTCCATAGAGAGGCGGATGGCGACTCCACTCTTATTGATGATCATGATGTTGTCGTCGTCCTCTACGGCACGTATATCGATGAGCTGGCCCGTCTTGTCGGTCACGTTGATCGTCTTGACTCCCTTGGCGCCACGCTTGGTGATGCGGTAGTCGTCAATGAGCGAACGCTTGCCATAGCCCTTCTCGCTGATGACGAGGATGGTCTCGTCGCTGTTCTTCAGGCGATGTACGACCATACCGATGACCTTGTCATTGGGATCGTCATCAAGACGGATGCCACGAACACCTGTCGCCGTGCGGCCCATAGGACGTACCTCCTGCTCGTTGAAGCGGACGCAACGCCCATTGCGGTTGGCAAGGAATATCTCGCAGTTACCATTCGAGAGAGCCACCGAAACGACCTGGTCATCGTCACGTAGGTTGATCGCACGGACGCCCGTCTTGCGAGGATTAGCGTAGTGAGCTAGGAGAGTCTTCTTGATCAAGCCCTGCTCCGTGGCGAAGACGAGGTAGTGCGTATTGACAAAATCCACATCGGTCGTCAAGTTCTTGATACGTAGGAAGGCCGTGATGCGGTTCTCCTCGTCAAGGTCTAGAAGGTTCTGGATATGTCTGCCCTTAGAGCTCTTGGAGCCCTCAGGTATCTCAAAGACTCTGAGCCAGTAGACACGTCCCGTAGCGGTAAAGAGCATCATCGTAGCGTGCATCGTCGCTGAGTAGATGTACTCAACAAAGTCTTCGTCACGACTGTCGGCACCCTTGACACCGACACCGCCACGTGTCTGCGTGCGGAACTCCGAGAGTGGCGTACGCTTGATATATCCTAGGTGAGAGATGGTGATAACCATGTCCTCGTCGGCGTAGAAGTCCTCAGGATTCAGATCTTCCGAAGCGTATACAATCTCCGAGCGACGCTCGTCGCCATATTTGTCGATGATCTCACGGCACTCCTCCTGTATCAGCTCCATACGCATATTGATGTCGCTGAGGAAGAGGTTCAAGTAGTCAATGCGCTCCTTGAGCTCATTGTACTCATGCTCCAACTTGTCAATATCAAGCTTCGTGAGCTGTCGTAGACGCATGTCGACGATGGCTCGTGCCTGTAGCTCCGAGAGGTTGAAAGCCTCCATCAGTCGATTCATCGCCTCGCGAGTCTCCTCACTAGAGCGGATAATGCGTATGACCTCGTCAATGTTGTCTACCGCAATGATCAAGCCCTCCAATATATGGATACGCTCCTGCGCCTTGCGAAGCTCATACTGGGCGCGACGTGTCACCACATCGTGGCGGTGATCGACGAAGTTACCGATGAGATCCTTAAGGTTGAGCTGACGAGGGCGACCATTGACTAGCGCAATGTTATTGACGCTGAAGTAGCTCTCCAGGTCGGAGTACTTATATAGGTAGTTGAGTACGACACCAGCGTTGGCGTCCTTTTTTATATCTATGACAATACGAATACCCTTATTGCTCGACTCATCGGAGATATCGCTGATGCCGTCGATCTTCTTCTCGTTGACCAGCTGGGCAATCTTAGCGACCATATCGCTCTTGCGCACTTGGTAGGGTATCTCACGTATGACGATGCGCTCATGGTTGTGGTACTCCTCTATGTCCGCCTTGCCACGTATGACGATACGTCCACGTCCCGTGCGGAAAGCCTCCTTGACCCCCTCGTAGCCGTAGATGACACCACCCGTGGGGAAGTCTGGCGCCTTGACATACTGCATCAACTCATCGACCGTAATCTCGCCACGAGCATCAATGTAAGCGATACAGGCGTTGAGCGCCTCCGTAAGATTGTGCGGAGCCATATTGGTCGCCATACCGACGGCGATACCGGCAGCACCATTGATCAGGAGGTTAGGGATACGACAGGGGAGCACGGTAGGCTCCTTGAAGTCCCCGTCGAAGTTGTCCTGAAAGTCGACCGTCTCCATGTCAATGTCACGGAGCATCTCCTGGGCAAACTGGTTGAGCCTCGACTCGGTGTAACGCATCGCAGCGGGCGAGTCCCCGTCGATAGAGCCAAAGTTACCCTGTCCCTGTACGAGCGGGTAGCGCATGTTCCAGTCCTGAGCCAGACGCACCAATGTATTGTATACGGAGCTGTCACCGTGGGGGTGGTACTTACCCATGATATCACCGACGGCGCGTGCACACTTGCGGGTAGGATTATTGTAAGTGTTGCCACTCTCATTCATCGAGTAGAGTACACGACGATGCACAGGCTTGAGACCATCACGCACATCGGGTAGTGCTCGAGATACGATGACAGACATTGAGTAGTCAATGTAAGAGGTCTTCATTTCGTCCTCAATGTCCACCGGGATAATCCTATCTATACTATCTTCCATAGAGTCAATTGTGTTTTATTCGCTTGGTCGTAGAGGCTGGTAGACGCATCCAGATACAATTCCTCCTCGTCAGCCAGGCTCACTCAGCTGGTGCCGCTAGTCGGGCTGACAGCTTTAGAGAGACCTCTACTTTCAGAAGGCTAAGTTACGAAAAATATCTCTATCCGCCTCAGTAAGATGCTCGGCAGGAGACTTTGTACATTTCACCCACTAATGCAATCTCTCTCGAAGAAATCGGAAATCTCCACGGAGCAAACGAAAATTCCCCACGGAACCGGGAAATGAAACTTCGGAAGAATGAAAT
>CAMPUN010000116.1 GCA_946997275.1 uncultured Porphyromonas sp. | reverse complement strand
AAGATCGATGCAGCTATTGAGGCTGTACAGAAGTAATCAATAACCAACCGTCATAACATCTGCAGGCTTAATCCCTAGAGTGGAAGCCTGCAGATGTATGATAGTATTTAAGAGGAAGTTGTTATGAACAAGGTATTAAGTATATGTAGCCTGATAGGCTGTCTGGCTCTCCTGAGTGCATGTAGCTCTGATTGTCCAGATCCAAGCGAAACGAATCCATACGAAGAGCAGTATTACAGCGGAGGAAAGCTAGGCACCGCGTTCAATAACACGGCCACCTGCTACGAGCAGTTTACCCCTGCAGTTGAGGAGGCCGGTTTGGTCGCTAGGTTTAAGAGGGGAGAGCGCCTATTCGAGAATCCCTTTGACACATCTACTGATCCAAACTTCCCGCTACGTGGCTTAGGCCCCTTGTGGCTACGTGCTAGTTGTATCGCTTGCCACCCGGGATACGGACATGGCGCTAGACAGACCGAGTACAACTCAAACATCATAGGTAACGGCTATCTACTCGTCCTCACGGATCAAAACGATAACTACCTATCCTCCCTCACAGGTATGCCTCAGACGCAAGCTGCGCCTCCCTTTAAGGCACCACTTGATGAGCGTAAGATCAAGATAGACTGGCTCCCCTACACAGATGAGTGGGGCAATAAATTTGACGATGGTGAGACCTACGACCTCATTTACCCAGAGGTGACCATTCCAGAGGATGCCTTCTATGTACCTCTACAGGCCAAGGGCAAGGACATCCCATACTCCGATCTACGCGTTCGTCTCGAGAGCACCATCGGTATCTACGGTACGGGTCTGCTCGATGCTATCAGTGACGAAGACCTCCGTGCTCAGTACCAGACGGAGGAGAAGCATGGCGCCAACCTCAACCCCACCGTGTGGAAGAATGGCGACTTCGTTAGGTACTACGTCAATAAGAAGCAGGGCGACGGCACTAAGTACCTTCCCCGCTACACCTATGGCTTGACACGCGGTAGCATACAGGATGGTCCTGGAGCCAATGCTATCTGGAACATCACCAACGTAACTCGTAGCGATCGTCGCTACCACTACATGACCCCTACCTATGCTAAGGTAGCTTCCGAAGACCCCGATGTACAGGCAAAGTTTTACTCCTATTATCCAGAGTGGAGGAAGAGCGGGGATGTCAAGAAGGACATTTACGACTACCTAACCTCTAGTGAGCTCCCAGCCGATATGACCGACGAGGAGTACATTGACTTTATGGTATGGCACCGCGGACTAGCCGTCCCGTCAGCACGAGATGCGGATAGCAAAGAGTTCCAACAGGGTAAGAAGCTCTTTGAGGAGATGGGCTGCATTACCTGCCACCGTCCTACCTGGACTACGGGCGAGGATAAGATCCGTGATCCGAACAACTTCTTCGTCGGGGCTCGTGCCAATCTCCTGCCACGCTACCCACATCAGAAGATCTGGCCTTACACCGACATGATCCAGCACCAGCTACAGATGAAGAACAACATCCGCACAGGCTGGTGTCGTACCACTCCGCTGTGGGGGCGTGGTCTGAGCATGAAGGCTACAGGAGCTGGCGACCGACTACACGACTGCCGTGCACGTACCGTGATCGAGGCGATCATGTGGCACGGCGCTAAGAACAGCGATGCGAGACAGCCGATTGAGAAGTTTCGCAAGCTCAGCAAGGAGGAGCGCAAGGCTGTCGTTACCTTCATTGAGTCGATCTAACCTCTCGAGTATCTAACCATATAGAGATACACAGTCCATCGGACTACACACTTTCTCCCCCTCCCCTGAGCAAGCATTTGCCAGAGCAATAGATTATGATGATAGATATAAGCTGTCGGGGGAGGGGAGACACATTCCCCAAAAATCACTTTATCCTTATGAAGCACTTAACTACACAGCTAGCTCTACTAGCACTCATCCTCACCAGTCTGACAGCCTGTCAGCAGGATTGTGGAACGGACACTCCTCAGACGCTTAGCGAGGAGTACTACAGTGGCGGTAAGCTCGGCACTACCTTCAACAACACAGCCTCCTGCTTCGAGCAGCCCACGGAGGCTATCGCACTGGCTGGACTAGATGCCAACTTCAAGCAGGGTGAGCGTCGCTTTGAGACGGCGCACGCTGCTGGCGATGTGCCTGGTCTCACTTTTACGGGACTGGGCCCGCTGTATAATCGCACATCGTGTGAGGCTTGTCACCCTGGCTATGGTCATGGTAAGCGCATCACACGCTACAATAGCGAGGAGATGGGCAATGGTTGTCTCATCATCGTGACTGACAAAGAGGGGAATATGGCTACCTCGCTCGGCTTAGTGCCTATGACTGTCGCACTGCCTCCCTTCAAACCTATGATCGATGCTGACAAGATGACTATCGACTGGCGTAGCTATACGGACGAGTGGGGCAATAAGTTTGACGATGGCGAGACCTACGACCTCATTTATCCTGAGGTACACCTACCTGCGGAGGCTCTCTACTCACCGCTAGAGGTGAAAGACAAGCCCTTCCCGCTTGATCAGGCGGTTGTCACGCTTGAGTCTACCATCGGCATCTACGGCACGTGTCTACTTGATGCAATCAGTGATGAGGATATACGTCAGCAGTATATCAAGGAGGCTCCGCACACACCGCTCAATCCCGCCATCTGGGCTGGTAACGACTTCGCCCCCACGGGGGTAGACGCTGCAGGGCACCCTATGCGCTTTGACTACGCGTGTGACTTCACCAAGCTCTCTGCCAATGTGAGTCTATGGGAGGTGTGCAACATCATCACGCCGATGTTTCGTAAGTTTTACGTACCAGAGGCTTACGCACGGACGGCTAGCAAAGACCCCGAGGTGCAGGCACAGTTCTACAAATACTTCCCAGAGCGCAAGAAGACTGGCAATGTGGAGCAGGATATCTACGACTTCTTTACAGCTACAGACCTGCCCGTCGAGATGGACGCACAGGCTTGCTACGATCTGATGGTGTGGATACGTGGTCTAGCGGTGCCAGCTGCGAGAGATATAGACGCACCCGATGTGCAGCGTGGTAAGCAGCTCTTCACCGAGATAGGTTGCGCTACTTGCCACCGTCCCTCTTGGACTACGGGCGATGATGTGGTCGTGGATGTGTATGGCCTGACCGAGGGTGGCAAGAAGGCTATGCCTCGCTATCCCAAGCAAAAGATCTGGCCTTACACCGACCTAATCCAGCACCGGCTCCACATGCAAAACGATATCCGCACAGGTTGGTGCCGTACCACTCCGCTCTGGGGACGTGGTCTGAGCCAGAAGGCTTCGGGTCACCAGGATCGTCTGCACGACTGCCGTGCACGCAATGTCATCGAGGCGATCATGTGGCACGGTGCTAAGGATAGTGATGCTCGCTTTACGGTAGAGAAGTTTCGCAAGCTCAATCGCAAGGATCGTGAGGCGGTTGTCAAGTTTATCAACGCTGTATAGCTTCACACACTAGATACAATATAAATATGGTGTGGCGCAAGCTCCCCTTCATACTACTACTTATCACGGTGGCTGTCCTTGCGGCAGCCACTGTGGTTGAAAAGCTTTACGGTACGCCCTTCGTGCAGGAGCATTGGTATGGCTCCCCGCTTTTTACCATCTTGTGGGTGCTGCTCTCCTGTGCTGGGCTACTCTATATCTTACGGGCTAAGCTCTACAGACGCTTCTGGATCTGGATGATCCACGTCTCACTGCTGGTCATCTTGCTAGGTGCTGGCGTGACTAGCTGGACTGCTATACATGGACGGATCAAGCTCCAAGAGGGTGCCAGTCCTACGGATCGCTATCAGAGCGATCAGGGAGAGACGCTGACCCTCCCCTTTGCGGTCGGCTTGGAGCGCTTTGACCTGACTTACTACACAGGGACCCAATTCCCGCTAGACTACCAGAGCAATCTCATAATTCAGGACCAAGAGCGGTCGCAGAGCCTCCGTGGTGCGGTCTCGATGAATCGCATCTTCCGTTACCGTTTCTATCGCTTCTATCAGTCAGGCTACGATCCAGAGACGACCTCCTCGATACTCTCTATCGCTTACGATCCGTGGGGTATAGCGATCTCTTACCTAGGCTATGCGCTCCTAGCGATCAGCCTCGTAGGGGGCATGTTCGCACGTCGTCATCGGGTGAGACAGCTCCTCAAGCAGGCACTCGTCTCTCCCGTTGCGATGCTCCTGATACTCCTTGCTGGTGGTACCCTCTCGGCAGAGGCAAAAGCACCTGCGACACCTCTCCCCAAGACGGTCCCAGCCAATGTGGCGAAAAGCTTGGGCGAGCTACATATCCTATACAATAATCGCGTTTGTCCGCTAGGAACCTACGCTCAGGAGTTTACCGAGAAGCTCTATGGACGCAGTAGCTACCGAGGACTTTCGGCTGAGCAAGTCTTGGCGGGCTGGATCTTTTACTACGACAGTTGGGTCGACGAGCCGATGATACGGATCAAAGATCGGAGCATCCGCAAGCTACTCGAGTGCTACGAGGGTCAGCGGGTGAGCTACCGTCAGTTTTTTGACTTACAGGGCAACTACCGTCTAGAGTCTCAGCTGGATAACTACATACAGCACCCCGACCAGCCTGGGCGCAAGGCGCTCTTTGAGGCGCATGAGAAGTGTCAGGTGATACAGAGCTTAGGGCTAGGCGAGTCGCTCTCGATCTTCCCTGTACAGAGCCACGGTCGTATCGCCTGGTACCATCCAGCCTCCACCGATCTACCCGCAGAGATGCCTCTGGATCAGTGGACCTTCGTGCGTAAGGGTTTTAACTACCTCAGCGAATTGATCATCATGCAGCAATGGGACGAGGCGCAAGACTTTCTCGTCAAGCTCCGTCAGTATCAGCTCAAGGAGGGTGGTGAGAGTTGCCCCTCGGCAGTGCGCTTTCGTTCAGAGATCTACTATAATCAGTTATCGCCCTATATAGGACTCCTCGCCAAGATACTCGCCACCGTCGGGATCTTGCTCTTCATCTGGACCGCTTATCAGCTCTCCGTGGGGCGACTCCAAGACC
>CAMPUN010000115.1 GCA_946997275.1 uncultured Porphyromonas sp. | reverse complement strand
ACAGGCGCTTCGTACTCATCAGGATTACGTCCAGACGCAAGTACAGGCCGACACGATAGACTACTCGGATGTGCTCAGCGATGCTGAGGAGATCGACCTTGACGGCACCCCGATAGCGGTACAAATCAGCAAAGTATAATACAAACCACGGTGCCTGTAGGCGATCAAGCTTTCGCACCAGAGAGACTTCGTCTACAGCGCACCAATAGATTCACAAATAGTATGGAAGACAGCGGCAAGAAAAGATATAACCCTGAGGAGCTGGAGGAGTTTCGCATCCTCATTGAGAAGAAGATCGCTCAGGCTCGTGAAGATCTCAATATGCTCCGCGCAGACAACGCTAACGACATCAGCGATACGACGCCTACCTACAAGGATCTAGACGAGGGCGCCATCACTCAGGCTCGCCTGGAGAATGATGCTCAGGCACAGCGTCTGCAGGACTTCATCGAGAAGCTCGAGGCAGCTCTCCTACGCATCCAAAACGGCACTTATGGGATCTGCTCCGTCACGGGCAAGCTCATCCCCAAAGAGCGTCTCCGTGCAGTACCTCATACGACGAAGAGTATCGAGGCTAAGCTCAATCGCGACAAGCGTAAGTAAAGTCATCCCGCGCCTCATATGACTCGAACTAGCCAGCGCCACTGGATTGTCGCAGGGCTCATTCTGCTTCTCATCGTCATTGATCAGATCGTCAAGATCTGGATCAAGACGCATATGTACGTTGGTCAGGAGTACCACATCTTCGACTGGTTTCGCATCTACTTTGTAGAGAACCGTGGCATGGCATACGGTGTGGAACTAGGGAGCAAGCTCCTCCTGACCGCCTTCCGCATCGTGGCAATGGCGGGGCTAGGCATTTGGCTCACCCGCTTCGTTCGGCAGTGCAGGCACTACTCGCTAGGCTTTTGCATTGTCATAGGACTTGTGCTGGCAGGAGGCATTGGCAATCTCATTGACTCCCTCTTCTACGGACAGCTCTTCACCTCCTCCATCGGGCAGGTGGCACAGTTTGTTCCTACGACAGCAGGAGCGGTAGGCTATGCCCCGTGGCTTGAGGGACATGTGGTCGATATGCTCTACTTCCCCCTCTTCACGACGGTACTACCCGAGTGGTTCCCGATAGGTGGTGGCGAGCCGTATACCTTCTTCAGCCCTATCTTCAACATTGCCGACAGCTGCATCACCGTAGGTGTGCTGGCGCTACTCATCTGCTATCCACGCACCACGACACGCGCTATCGATCGCCTCTGGATCTACCTCCGAAGCAAGCATCGCCGCACGAGTAAACGAGCTAAGTAAGCGATAATGCGAGCCTTCAGTGTTAAGACCTCTTTGCTCAAGCTTGGGCTACTGAGCCTGTTACTGCTCCTACTCGGGAGTGGCTGCAAGAAGCGCTCGTGGCAACGCATACCGAATGGTAAGCTGGAGCAAATACTCACCGAGCTCTACTCAGCTCGTGGCATAGGTCAGACGCTCTATCTCACATCGGCACAGCAAGATTCGATCTACGCCTCCATACTCAAGTCGCACGGCGTATCTCAAGATGATCTAGACAGCACGATCTACTACCTCTCCGCCTCCAAGGCTAAGCTACTTCAGAAGATCATCGCTCAGTCCTCAGCCAGCATACAGCGAGAGGTCGATATATTGGAGCGCACGACAGGCTTCTTCAAGATAGGCTTGGAGGACGAGGACAACTTCTACTCGCCACTACCAGACACACTCTCTTGTCCTGTCACTCCGCTGTCCACCTATCCTATCTGCATCAACAAGGAGCAAGGCATCTACCTCTGGAAGGTAGCTCTCGCCGACATACCTCACCTCCCCAGCACCATACATCAGATAGAGATACAGGGACTCATCTGTGGCACACAACTACTAGAGCAGGGACAGATGCCCTACATAGCGCTCTCCAAGCAGTTAGACGCCAAGACTCCGCCCTTAGCCATGGAGAGTGTATCAAAGAGATTACCCAGCGCAGGAGTCTTCGTGCTCACTCTAGGGGAGTCTGCTCCAGAGAGAGCCACGGAGCCTAAGGAGCCAGAAGTGCCTACAAGCCCAAGGGACAGTATATTAAGCGATTTGACGGATAGCATAGCAACAGGTCTGACGGATAGCATAGCAAATGCTCCGACGGATAGCATAGCGGAAAGCCTTCCCGTGAGTACCCCGCACAAAGAGCGCAAAGGTGCTGTACCACACTTTTCGGCAAAAGACACCGTCACCATCTCCATCTACAGCCTACCGACAGACTATCTAGGTACGCAGTCTCTACACTTCAGGCTACATGACCTACGCATCATCGCTCGCTAGAGTATGCTCGTAGCCTCATGTAGTAAGCGTAGCACCAGACCGATGGCACGACAGATCACCCTACACCCAGGCGAACGGATCGCACTCCGACAGTTGCTTTGCCGTGGGGAGCTCCGGCGCTCCGTACTACTCACCTATCACGACCGTGAGCGAGGCATCGAGCTAGCCCCATGGCATCACGACGAGCCCCCGCACACACTCTACTACTCAGGCACCTGGCGCCTCGTCGAAGACGACACCTCCGACAGTCCCTATCTGCTTTCTGCCGTAGAGTAACCTATAAAAAGAGAGGACCCGCTAGGGCCCTCCCTTATTCTACATACAACTAACTAACCCAACCACAAGTGTGCGTGGTGACTTTTTTTCTATTTAGTTGCTCCTCCAAGTCGTATGGCTAGCCCCATATTAAGTACCGGCAAGAATTGAGCCTTGTAAACTATATCTTGCACCTTAGGATCAAAGTCTACGAGCAAGTTAGGATCACCAGCGATAACGTTAGGAGAGGCAATCCGAGCCTTGCCTGATAGTAAGACACCTAGGTCAACAAAGAATGATACAGGCTTGTCAGACGGAGCCATCTGCCCAAAGCCAATCCCCAGATATGGTCTTGCCACACGTCCTAAAGTGACCGTAGCGTCAAGAGCAGCTTCACTACTCGGCTGTATGGTGACACGTTGAGTCTCATCGTTGGCATCGAAGATCGTTATGCTAGGCATATTGTTTGGGTCTAGGGTACTTTGCTTCTTCATGATCGACTCGCCAGTCTTAGCATCGATCATCATACCATGAGCATAAACTTTAGGTGCACCTAGGTAGACTCCTGCTGAGACACGGAATCCTTTTCCTCCTGGATGCCAGTCAAGCATAAGCTGCCCATTGAGGTTGCTATAAGCAAACTTAGTGCTGAGCTGAGGCGTATATCCTAGAGCATCTTCGTACGACTGTTGCTTGACAGCGTCACCAAACTCAAAGGTTTTCTTGAAGAGTTGCATCTTTGGGAAAAAACCGATTCCAGCACGTACTGCAAGCTGTGGCATGATACGTACAGCGCACTGAGCAGTCACACCATCAGGTACAGATACACCTAGAGCAAGACCTACGGACAGGTTGCTTTGCGCAGAGTTCTTTTGAGTCGCTCCCTGCTTACTTGTGACATACGTTCCATCTGGAAGGCGCTTGTAAGAGGAGCTTTCCTGAGCAACTACACTAGTACAGAGCAAAAGTGAAACAATCGCTCCCATTATGGTACAGTAGAGGAGTCGTCTCATCTTGCCAGCACGATACTTGTTGCAGAAAGAGTGATCTTCACGTCTATGTTGGTGTCACCATACTCCCAGTCAGAGATTTTGTCTCTCGTAGTGGTGATACGTATTGGCAGCTGATCAGCCTTGATATACTGCGCTAAATCCTTCTCATGTATTACTAAGTCTAGCTGATTAGGATGCGTATTTTTTGCTTGCGTCTCTGCTATGAGCTTGTAGTCTTGCCCTGCATAGAGGCGTACTGGAGCAAATAGAGTTAGATCCACACCTTCGGGTCTAAGACACTCAATTGTCACTTTGTCAAGGAGGATACTCTTGATTGTTGCCTCAGAGAAGCCTTTAAGTTTAATCTCATCTGTTATATCCCAAGAGAGGCAATCCTCGTATAGCACATTCTCCTGACCTGCTCTTAGACCTGATGTAGCGCTCTTGGTACGATCGAGACAGCTTGATATGTCAAGTGGTATTTCAAACGACTTGACAGCAGGCACTGTAGCCTCAATTGCTGGCGTTCTCGCAGGTGTCTTAGGGTCACAGCTTTGTAGTGCAAAGAGCGTAAACGCTAGCACTAGGATAGCATAAAACTTTTTGTTGGTCATAGTATTACTGTGTTTAACTGTTATATGGTTACGTGATTTGTTCGGAAGTTTACACTTACCTATCTGAATGCGCTTACAAATATAAAGAAAATATTTGAAGGGGCAAGCACTTGGAGCAAGGAATACGAGGACTGATGCGTTATAAAACTAGTCTCTACGGAGGAAATCTTGAATTGCTCCGTGAAGGTCTTTGATTTTCCAGTGATGGACGAAAAAACTTTTCGGACTTATGATTTCATTCTTCCGAGGTTTCATTTCATTCTTCCGAAGTTTTGTTTCTCGCCTCGGTAGAGGATTTCTGTTTTCCACGAAGCTATTTGGGATTTCCTCGGGAGAGTCCCGAATCACCGTGAATGTAAAAGCACTTAGAGTCCGGCCGTATCGCTACGTAGTGATGCTTCGGCCACACATTCCTCGGTTATCGTCCTGGGCGGCTCCTAGCAGAGTGCTTATAATACGTCAACCCTGCTGATAGCTCTCTAATCTCTAACTTCTAACCTCTAACTTCTAATCTCTAACCTCTAATTTCGTACCTTTGTAGCGTATTAAGTATTGGCATAGCATGCTTTATAGATTATGATGACAGCACACGACATACGACAAGCCTTCCTCGACTTCTTTGAGGAGCACGGACACCGCATAGTTCCCTCGGCACCGATGGTGATCAAGGACGACCCCACACTCATGTTTACCAACGCCGGGATGAACCAGTTTAAGGATATCATCCTAGGCAATAAAGAGCCTCAGTATCGTCGTGCGGCAGACTCGCAAAAGTGCCTCCGCGTCAGCGGTAAGCACAACGACCTCGAGGAGGTAGGACGCGATACCTACCACCACACCATGTTTG